>JANJTY010000258.1 GCA_024710865.1 Lysobacteraceae bacterium
CTTCATGCACATCTTCTTCAACCTCTTCGCGCTGGTGATGTTCGGTAGCGCGATCGAAGAGGTCTGGGGGCGGCGCCGCTTCGCGCTCTACTACTTCACCTGCCTGGCCGGCGCCGGCCTGGTGCAGCTGCTGGTCGCGACCCTCTCGGTGCAGCAGGGCGGCCAGCCCTATCCCACCATCGGCGCCTCGGGCGCGGTGTTCGGCGTGCTGCTCGCCTTCGGCATGATGTTCCCGAACCAGCGCATCATGCTGATCTTCCCGCCCATCCCGATGCGCGCGATCACCTTCGTGATCCTCTACGGCGCGCTCGAGCTGGTCCTCGGCGTCACCCGCACCCAGAGCGGCGTCGCCCACTTCGCCCACCTCGGCGGCATGGCGTTCGGCTTCGGCCTGATCCAGTACTGGCGCGGCCGCTGGCCCTTCACCCGGCGGCGCGGGTAGGGCTTGCGCGGCTGGCTGGGAGAGCCAGAGCAGGTTGGCCACGGATGACACGGATGAACACGGATAAGAGCGGATCAAAGCCGGAATGGATGGATAGACGCGCACGAGGGAGTGGAACGCCACATTCCCTGACTTACGGCGGCCGTCAGGCCTTGAGTTGAGTCCGCAGCGCCGTCCGGTCTGTGCTCTTTGCCTCCAGATTCGCTGTTATCCGCTTTTATCCGTGTTCATCCGTGTTCATCCGTGGCAAAAACCCAGCCCTTACGCCCGCAATGCGAGGAAATCCGGGCTGGCGACCAGGCGCAGGGCGTCGAGGCGGGGGCGGGCGCCGGCGAGGGCGTCGAGCACGGCGCTGCGTTCGGTCTCCAGCGCGGCGATCTCCTCCGGCCGCACCGCCGGGTTGATCGCGGCCAGTTCGCGCAGGCGGGCGATTTCGGCGTCGAGCCGGGCGCTGGCGCGCTCGCGCGCCTCGGTCACGTGCAGTTCGGCGCGCGCGGCGACGAAGCCGCCCGCGGCCTTCAGCATCGGCGGCAGCAGCGCGCCCAGCACCTTGCGGTACTTGAGCAGGTCGACGCTGCGCTCGCCCGCGCGCTGGCGCGCGCGCTCGCTCGGCATGAAACCCTCGCGCCGCGCCAGGCGCGTGTCGACCGCCTCGCTCAGCGGCAGCGGCGGCAGGAAGCGCTCGATGTGCAGGTGGCGCGGCGCCACGGTTTCCAGCACGTAGACCGCCTCCAGCACCACGCTGCGCGCGGGCTGGGTCTCGTCGATCAGGAAGGCGACATTGCCCTGCTCGCCCGAGAGCAGCAGGTCGAGCGCGCCCAGCACCAGCGGGTGGTCGGCGCGCAGGTAGAGCAGGTCGTCGCGCGACAAGGCCAGCGAGCGCTCGAAGCAGGCCTGGCGCGGACCGTCGCGGAAGTCCTCGAAGCCTTCGGCCACCATGTACTCGGGATCGAGCGCGAACAGGCCGCGGCCGAGCGGCTCGTGGTGCACGCCGAGCTGCTCCAGCAGGCGCAGGACGAAATCGGCCCGCAGCGGATCGCCGTCGTCATGGCGCAGCGCGCGCAGCAGCTCACCCTGCTGGCCGCCGCGCTGCGAGGCCAGCTCCAGCAGGCGGTCGCGACCGCGCGCGATGGCCTCGGACAGCTCGGCGTGGGCGGCGCGGGTTTCCTCGATCAGTCGATCGGTCAGGGCGGTGCGCTCGTCGCCCGGCGACTCGTCCAGCGCCAGTTCGACCAGGCGCGGGGCGAAGCGCAGGGCGAGTTGGCGGCCGTCCGGGCAGACCTGGGCGAAGGCGTCCAGGCCCTCGTCGTACCAGCGCAACAGCAGCTGCTGAGGACTGCCCTCGACCGCGCAGGCGTGCAGGTTGACGTCGCCGCGCTGGCCGATGCGGTCGAGCCGGCCGATGCGCTGCTCAAGCTGGTCGGGATCGAGCGGCAGGTCCCACAGGACCAGGTGCTGGGCGAACTGGAAGTTGCGGCCCTCGGCGCCGATCTCGGAGGCGAGCAGCACGCGCGCGCCGGCCGGGTCGGCGAAGTAGGCCGCGTTGCGGTCGCGCTGCAGCAGGTTCATGTCCTCGTGGAAGCGGGCGCAGGCCACGCCGCTGCGCAGGCGCAGGGCATCCTCCAGGGCCTGCACCTTGGCCCGGCTGGCGCACAGCACCAGGCACTTGGCCGGCGCCAGCGCATCGAGCGTGCGCAGCAGCCAGTCGAAGCGCGGGTCGCTGGCGTAGTCGTGCTCGGGCTCGCCCTCGGCGCGCCCGGCATCGGCGAGGAACTCGGCCAGCAGGCGACCGCCCAGGGTGGGCTGCGCTGGATCGGCCGGCAGCAGACTGAGGTGCTTCAGGCGCGCCGGGAATCCGCCGACGGCGGCGCGCCGGTTGCGCAGCATCACGCGACCGGTGCCGTGGCGGTCGATCAGCGCATCGAGCAGGCGATCGCGCGCCGCCGCATCGCCGCCCAGCGCGGCGTCCAGCGCCGGCGCGAGGGCTGCGGCCTCGGCGCCGAGCAGGTCGAGCAGTTCGGCCCGCGCCGGTGCGTCCAGCGCCTCGCCGTCGAGCAGCCGGCCCACGGCCTGCGAGACCTGCACGAAGCGGCCGCTCTCGGCCAGGAAGCCATCGAGGTCGGCATAGCGCGCCGGATCGAGCAGGCGCAGGCGGGCGAAGTGGCCGCCGCGGCCAAGCTGTTCCGGCGTCGCGGTGAGCAGCACCAGGCCGGGCGTGCGTGCGGCGAGGCGCTCGACCAGGGCATAGCCGGGACTGGCCTGCTCCGGCGTCCATTCCAGGTGATGGGCCTCGTCCACCACCAGCAGGTCCCAGCCGGCCTCCGTCGCCTGCGCGGCGCGCTTGGGCAGCCCGGCCAGGAAGGCGGTGCTGGCGATGACCAGCTGGGCATCGTCGAACGGGTTGTCCTTCGAGCCGGTCAGCTCCAGCGATTCGCAGCGCTCCTCGTCGTAGATCGCGAAGGCCAGGTTGAAGCGGCGCTTGAGCTCGACGAACCACTGGTGCACCAGGCTCTCGGGCAGCAGTACCAGCACCCGCGAGGCGCGCCCGGAGGCGAGCTGCTGGGCGATGATCAGGCAGGCCTCGATGGTCTTGCCCAGGCCGACCTCGTCCGCCAGCAGCAGGCGCGGCTGGCGGCGCTCGGCGGCGATCTCGGCCGCGCGCAGCTGGTGCGGGATGAGGTCGATGCGTGCGCCCAGCACGCCCCAACCGGGATTGGCCCGCGCCGCCGCGACCTGGCGCAGGCACTCGAGGCGGAACTCGAACTGGTCGTTGCGATCGACCCGCCCGGCGAGCAGGCGCGAATCGGCCTGCGAGACCGGCTGTTCGGCATCCAGCTCGCCTTCGTGCAGCCAGCCGGCCGCGGTGCGGTAGCGCAGCAGGCCGTCCTGCTCCGTGCTCTCCAGCACGTCGAGGTCGCGGCCGTCCTTGCGCACGCGGTCGCCGGGGCGGAACTCGGCGCGCGCCAGCGGCGCGCCGCTCAGGCTGTACTGGCGCACCACGCCGGTACCGGTGAAGACGAACTGCACGCTGCGCCCGACCAGGCGCATGACGGTGCC
>JANJTY010000274.1 GCA_024710865.1 Lysobacteraceae bacterium
ATGCGGGTGATGCCGCCGATCACCACCACGCCGGCGAGGGTGGCGATGATCACGCCGAACAGCCAGCCCTTGCCGGCCAGCGGGCCGGCCTCGCCGCCGGTGATGGCGTAGAACTGGGCATAGGCCTGGTTGGCCTGGAACATCGAGCCGGCGCCGATCGCACCCAGCATGGTGCAGATCGCGAACACCACCGCGAGGGCGAAGCCGAAGCCCTTGAGGCCGGGATAGTTCGCCGCGATGCCGCGGCTCAGGTAGTACATCGGGCCACCGGAGATGGTGCCGTCCGGCTTCTCCAGGCGGTACTTCACGCCGAGCGTGCACTCGACGAACTTGGTCGACATGCCGAGCAGGCCGGCCAGGATCATCCAGAACGTGGCGCCCGGCCCGCCAATGGTGATCGCCACCGCCACGCCGGCGATATTGCCAAGGCCCACCGTGCCGGAAACCGCCGAGGTCAGGGCCTGGAAGTGGCTGACTTCACCCGGGCTGTTCGGCTCGGCGTAGTCGCCGCGGATCAGGCGGAAGCCGTGCGCGAAGCCGCGCACGTTGATGAAACGGAAATAGACGGTGAAGACCAGGGCGCCGGCAATCAGCCAGACCACGATCAGCGGCAGGCTCGCCCCGCCCACCGGCAGCGCGTAGAAGATGAAGTTGGACACCGCCTGGGTGACCGGGGCCACCGCTGCGTTGATGCGTTGGTCGAGGCTTTCGGCCTCCTGCGCGGCGAGCGGGAACGCGGTCAGCAGTGCCAGCAGCGCCAGCAGGATTCGGACGGGCATGATGGCCTCCCCAGGCTCTTCGTCGGAGCGCGGAGGATACACCAGCGCGCGCGTCGGCCCGGCTCAGGAGGATCGGTGGGCGGGATAGTGCGGGGGCAGGACCGCCATCGCAGGGACCTCCGCCGCTGCAGGCCCGCGCCAGCGCGGACCGTCGCGCAGGGCGCGCTCGAGCGCGCTCCAGTCCAGATCGCCGCCGCGCCAGCGCGCGCTGCGGAAGGCCTCGATCGCGCTGCGCTGGGTCGCGTCGGCGAGCAGCGCCAGCAGCTCGCCCAGCGTCTTCGCCGCATGCCCTTCGGCGCGCGCGAGACCAAGCAGTTCGCGCTCCAGCGCCTGCGGATCGCGCCGTGCCAGCGCAGCGCGCAGCCCCGCGCGCGAGGGCGGCATCGAGGCGGACGAGGCCACGGGACGCGGACGCTGCCGCCACCACAGCCCCAGCGTGGCCAGCCAGGCCAGGAGCAGGAGGGCGCTCGCCAGCTGCCAGGGCCAGATCGGCGGCGCCGCCGTGACACCCTGCGCTGCCTCATCCGGCAGCGCGACGGCGGCGCCGGTCGGGGCGGTGGTCCGGGCCGGAACCACGCGGATGCGCCGCGCGGGCACGGTCGCTATCTCCGGGCGGTCGGTCTCGGTGTTCCACCAGGCCAGGCGCAGCTCCGGCAGGACGAACTCGCCGGGCCGCTGCGGCACCAGGGCGAAGCGCTGGCGACGCTCGCCCTGCAGCCACTCGCCGTCTTCGCCCGTGCGCAGCACGGGCTGGTCGGGGTAGATCTCGAGTCCGTCGATCGCAGGCAGCGCGAGCTCCGGCAAACGCGCTGCATCCAGCCCGCGCGCGGCCAGGCGCAGCTCGAGCGACAGCGGCACGCCCTCCTCCACTTCGGTCGGCCAGTCCTCGCCCTGCGGCGCAAACTCGACCAGGGCAGCGGGCAGCCAGTCCTGCGCTAATCCGGCCGGCATCGGCCGGACCTCGAGCCGGATCGGCTCGCTGCTGGCGCTGAGGCTACGCCCGCCCGACAGTCCGGGACCGAAGCGACCGCCGCCCAGCACCCGGCCACGGAAGCGCACGGCCGGCAGCTCCAGCACGCCGCTGGCCTCGGGGATCAGGGCGAAGCGGCGCTCGACCACGTTGTACCGGCGATTCGCCAGCTGGGTCTGGTAGCTCAGGTCGTTTCCGAGCCGGCGCAGCTCGGCGCCGGCCACGGCCGGTTCTTCCAGCTGGCCCTCGAGCAACGTCACCGCGTAGTAGAGGCGCACGCGGTAGCGCACCTGCTGCTGCACGTAGGGCGTGCTGGGCGTGGCCTCGACTTCGATGAAGACGTCCTCGCCTGCGGCAGCGGTCTCCGCCGGCAGCACGGTGAGCTGCAGCGGCGTCGTGGCCAAGGCACCGACCGGCAAGGCCGGCACGGTGATCACGCCTTCGGCGCGCGGCTCCAGCGCCACCGCCCAGAGTGTGCTGGCGCTCTGCTGGCCGTTCACCAGGCTCATCTGGGTGCGGCTGCTGACCCCCAGTCGCTGGAAATCGACTTCGAGCGCGGCGAAATCCGGCTCGGGCGCGTTGAGTCCGTCGATCTCCACGTTGAGGGTGACGGTTTCGCCCAGGCGCACGCTGTCGCGGTCGAGCCAGGCGCGCGGGCTCGCGGCGGATGCCAGGGCCGGCAGCCCTGTCAACAGGAGCCAAAGCAGGATCGACGGTCTCATTGCTGTCCTTCACGCTGGCGCCGCTGGTGTTCCAGGGCGAATTTGCGCCGCAGCAGGGCGCCCGGATCGTCGGGCACGCGCCGCAACCACTGCTCGACCGACTGGCGCTGCTCACGCTCGGTCGCGGTTTCGTCCGGCGCCGGCGCAGCCGCGGCTGCCGTCTCATCCGCGCCTTGTTCCGCCAGGGCCTGGTCGATGGCTTCGCGCAGGGCCTCCTGCGCGGCCGCGCTGTCGGACGTCGATGGCGGCTCGACCGGTTCGCCCTCGCTGCCTTCGCCAGACGACGGCGAACCCTGCTCCTGGCCTTCGCTGGCGCTCTCCTGCGGCGGCGGCTGGTCGGCCTGCTCGCCCTCGCCACCCGCGTCCTCGCCCGACTGGGGCGATTCCGTGGGCTCGCCCTGCGACTCGCCTTCGCCCTCCTGCGCAGGCTTCGGGTCCGAGCCGGGGGACTCGCCGCCTTCCGGCTCGCCGCCCTCCTGCTGCTTCTGGTGTTCCAGCCACGTGCGCACCGCGTCGCGGTTGGCACGCGCGTCCTCGAACTCCGGCTGTTGCGCGAGTGCCGCCTCGTAGGCCTGCAGGGCCGCGTCGTACCGGCCGGCCTTGGCCAGCGCATTGCCACGGTTGTAGTGCGCGGTGGCGTCATCGGAGCGGGCGAACTCCTCCGCCGCTGCGGCCCAATCCTCCGTGCGGTAGGCGGCGGCGCCGCGCAGGGCCGGATCCTCCGCCAGCGCGCGCGCGC
>JANJTY010000295.1 GCA_024710865.1 Lysobacteraceae bacterium
GCCGACATCTTCGAGCACTCGCCCTGGGTCGCCGAGCGCGTGCTCGCGCTGCGTCCCTTCGCCGACGTGCATGAGCTGCATGCCGCGATGTGCGCGGCGGTGCAGGCGGAAGGGCCGGCGGCCCAGCTCGCCCTGATCCGCGCCCACCCGCAGCTGGCCGGCAAGGCCGCGATCGCGGGCGAGCTGACCGAGTCCTCGCGCGGCGAGCAGCAGGGCGCCGGGCTGGATCGCTGCACGCCGGAGGAGTTCGCCGAGATCACGCGCTTGAACGACGCCTACTTCGGGCGCTTCGGATTCCCCTTCATCCTGGCGGTGAAGGGCCACACGCGGCAGAGCATCCTGGCCGCCATGCGCGAACGCGTGGGCGCCGAAGCGGAGGCCGAGTTCGCCGAGGCCCTGCGCCAGATCGAGCGCATCGCCGCGTTCCGGCTCGCGGCTATGATGGACGATTGAATCCTTCGACCATCGCCATGGCCCACGCTCCCGTCGATCCCGCCGCACCCGCCTTCGTCACCCGCTTCGTCAACCTGGCCGACGCCCGCCTCGGCGCCGTCGCGCTTGCCTGCAGCGACGACTTCTTCGCCGATCGCCAGCGCATGCTGAACCCCGATCCGGCGGTGTTCGTGCCGGGCAAGTACGACGCCAACGGCAAGTGGATGGACGGCTGGGAGAGCCGGCGCAAGCGCGGCCCGGGGCACGACTGGTGCGTGGTGCGCCTGGCGCGGCCGGCGCGCCTGTTCGGGGTCGACCTCGACACCAGCCACTTCACCGGCAACTACCCGCCGGCGGCCTCGCTCGAGGCCTGCTGCGTGGCCGAGGGCGACCCCGGCGCGGATGCCGTCTGGACGCCGCTGTTGCCGGCCGTGGAGCTGGGCGGCAACGCGCACCACTACCACGCGCTGGCCGGGGATCGCGTCGTCAGCCACGTGCGGGTGAACCTGTATCCCGACGGTGGCCTGGCGCGGCTGCGGCTGTATGGCCTGCCCGACCCGTCCCGCGTCGTGCCCGATGCCGAGGGACTCATCGACCTCGTCGCCGCGCTCAACGGCGGCACGGTGGTGGCGGCCAACAACCAGCACTTCGGGCCGGCCAGCCGCCTGCTCCTGCCCGGCCGCGGCCGCGACATGGGCGACGGCTGGGAAACCCGGCGCCGGCGCGAACCCGGCCACGACTGGTGCATCCTGGCGCTGGCGCGGCCGGGCACGATCGAAGCGATCGAAGTCGATACTGCGCATTTCAAGGGCAACTTCCCGCAGGCCTGCTCGATCCAGGCCGCACGCGCGGACGCCGCCCTGCCCCAGGCCCTGGTCACGCAATCGATGTTCTGGCCGGAGCTGCTGGCGACGCAGCCGCTCTCGGCCGATGCCCAGCACCACTTCCGCAGCGAAATCCGCACGCACGGGGCGATCACCCACGTGCGCTTCAACATCCATCCCGACGGCGGCGTTTCGCGCCTGCGCCTGCGCGGGCGGCCGGCGTGAGCCGAATCCTGACGCTGCAGCCGCTCACCGCCGCGGCCTTCGCGCGCTTCGGCGAGGTGATCGAACCGGCCCAGGCGCGGCGCACGTTCCCGATCAACGCAGGCACCGCGCAGCGCTTCCACGACCTGGCCCGCATCGACCCCGGCGCGGACGGGCGCGTGGCGCTGGGCTGGGTGCAGGCGCAACCCCGCGCCCTGCCCTTTGCCGTACGGCTGCTCGAACGCCACCCGCGCGGCAGCCAGGCCTTCGTGCCGCTCGGCCCGGCGCGCTGGATCGTGGTGGTGGCCGACTCGCCCGAGGCCGAGCCGCTCGCTTTCCTGGCCGAACGCGGCCAGGGCGTGAACTACGCGCCCGGGGTCTGGCACCACCCGCTGATCGCGCTGGATGCGCCGACCGACTTTCTCGTGATCGACCGCGAGGGGCCGGGCGACAACTGCGACGAGGTCATGCTGGCGCAGGTCTGGACAGTCGCGCCGTGATCGAACGTGTGCACGCGCGACCGCGTTGTGCTGGTCGGCGCAATCGCGCCTGAGTCCGCGCGTACCTGCGCCAAGCCTGATCGCTGCTGCGGCAGGGACAGCACCAGAAACCGTCCGTCCCCGCGCTGCCGTGGAACGCTACAGCCCGCCCGCGGCCTGGGCGACGGCGCGGAACAGGGCGCGGCCCTTGTTCATGGTCTCCTCCCACTCCTTCTGCGGGTCGGAGTCGTAGACGATGCCGGCGCCGGCCTGCACGTGCAGGCGGCCTCCAGCGATCACCGCGGTGCGGATGGCGATGGCGGTGTCGGCATCGCCCCACCAGTTCACATAGCCGACCGCGCCGGAATAGATGTTGCGCCGGATCGGTTCCAGCTCCCGGATCACCTCCAGGGCGCGGATCTTGGGCGCGCCGCTGACGGTGCCGGCCGGGAAGGTGGCCTTGAGCACGTCGGCGAAGCTCAGGCCCTCGCGCAGGCGGCCGGTGACTTCCGAGACGATGTGCATGACGTGGCTGTAGCGCTCGATCACGAAGCGCTCGCCGACCTGCACCGTGCCCGGCTGCGCGACGCGGCCGACGTCGTTGCGGCCGAGGTCGATCAGCATCAGGTGTTCGGCGCGCTCCTTCGGATCGGCCAGCAGCTCGGCCTCCAGCGCCAGGTCTTCCTCGGGCGTGGCGCCGCGCGGACGCGTGCCGGCGATGGGGCGCACGGTGAGGGTGTCGCCCTGCTGGCGCACCAGGATCTCGGGCGAGGAGCCCACCACCTGGGTGTCGCCGAAGTCGAGGAAGTAGAGGTAGGGCGAGGGATTGAGCGCGCGCAGGGCGCGGTAGACGTCGACCGGACGGGCGCGGAAGGGCACGCTCATGCGCTGGCTGAGCACGACCTGGAACACGTCGCCGGCGCGGATGTAGTCCTGGCTGCGCTCGACCGCGGCGATGAAGCCCTCGCGGGTGAAACCGGAGACGAAATCGCCCTCGTCCAGCAGCGAGGGGTCGAGCACGTCGGGATAGCTGGCGCCGGCATGGCGCAGGCGGTGCACCAGCGCATCGAGGCGGCGCTGCGCACGCGCCCAGGCCTGCGGCTCGGCCGGGTCGGCGTGCACGATCAGGTAGAGACGGCCCTTGAGGTTGTCGAACACCGCGACTTCCTCGGACAGCAGCAGCAGGATGTCGGGCGTACCAAGCTGGTCGGGCCTGTCGCCGCCGGCCAGGCGCGGCTCGATGTAGCCGATGCACTCGAAGCCGAAATAGCCGACCAGGCCGCCGCTGAAGGCCGGCAGGCCGTCCAGCTTCGGCACGCGGAAGCGCGCGCGCAGGGCCTCGACCTCGGCCAGCGGATCGGCCACCTCGCGCTCGGCCACGACCTCGCCCAGCACGCGCTCGGTCAGGGTATGGCCGCGGAACTCGAAGCTGCGCTGCGCCGGCAGGCCGATGATCGAATGCCGGCCCCAGGTCTCGCCGCCCTCGACCGATTCGAACAGGTAGGTGTTCGGGCCGTCGGCCAGCTTGAGGTAGACCGAGAGCGGGGTGTCGAGGTCGGAGAGCACCTCGCGCACCACCGGGATGCGGTTGAAGCCGGCGGCGGCGAGCTGGTCGAAGTCGGCCTGGGTGGTCACGGTGGGCGCGCGCGAGGGGACGGCGCGGCAGTATGCCAGCGCGGCGCGGCGCTGGCCTCGCCCCGGCGGTGCCGCCATGATCGCCGCCATGTCCGCATCGCCCGATCCGCTCCAGCGCGACCCCGAACGCCCCGTGCCCGCCAGCGCGCGCCTGCCCTGGCTGGACGTGCTGCGCGGCTTCGCCCTGCTCGGCATCCTGCTGGTCAACCTGGAGTTCTTCAGCCGGCCGCTGCAAGCGGTCGCGCTGGGGCCGGACCCGTCCCTCACCGGCCTCGACCGCTGGGTCGCCCTGGCTACGCAGGTGCTGCTGCAGGGCAAGTTCTACGCCCTGTTCGCGCTGCTGTTCGGCGCCGGCTTCGCCCTGATGCTGGAGCGCGGCCTGGCCACGGACGGCTTCCTGCCGCGCTACCTGCGCCGGCTGGCGGCGCTGGCCGGCTTCGGCCTGGTGCATGCGCTCTGGATCTGGTCGGGCGACATCCTGCTCGCCTACGCCGGCTTCGGGCTGCTGCTGCTCGGCTTCGCGTTCACGCCGGTCAGGCGGCTGCCGCTCTGGGCCGGGCTCTGCTTTGCCGCGCCGCTGGGGCTGCTGGCGCTGTCGACCTGGGGCCTGGCGCTGGATCCCGGCGGCGAGGCGATGCGTGCGCTGGAGGCCGAGCGCACCGCGTTCATCGCCGAACTGGCGCAGGCCGAGACCACCCTGCGCGGCGGGACCTTTGCCGAGGTCAGCGCGCAGCGCCGCGAGGACCTTCGCTTCATGCTCGGCTCGCTCGCCCTGTTTGGTTCCGGCATCCTCGGCTATCTGCTGCTCGGGGCCTGGCTGGTGCGCTCCGGCCGTCTGCTCGATCCCGCGCGCCACGCCGGCTTCTTCCGCGCCTGCCTGCGCCTCGGCTTCGGCATCGGCCTGCCCTTGTGCGTGACGGCCGCACTGCTGGTGCAGGGCCGCGACCGCATGCTGCCGGACGCGCACCTGCTGCTCGCGACCACGCTGGAGACGCTCGGCAGCCTGCTGCTGGCGCTGGGCTACCTCGGTGCGGTGCTGCGCCTGCTCGCGCGTCCGGCCTGGGCGCCGCGCCTGGCGCTGCTGGCGCCGGCCGGGCGCATGGCGCTGAGCAACTACCTGCTGCAGTCGCTGCTCTGGACCTTCGTGTTCTACGGCTATGGCCTGGGCCTGTACGGGCAGGTGCCGCGCTGGGCGATGGCCCTGCTCGCGCTGGGCTGCTTCGTCCTGCAGGCCATGCTCAGCCGCTTCTGGCTGCAGCGCTTCGCCTTCGGCCCGATGGAGTGGCTGTGGCGCGCGCTGACCTACCTGCGCTGGCCGCCGCTGCGGCGCGCTCCGGGTGCCGGATAGGCGAGCGCGCGCGCCGGACACCCAGCGGCGAGGACCCTGCGCAGACGACGCTCGAATCCGCGATGATGGCGGCGGGACGAACCGGGGATTGCCCATGCGGCGTTCGGACTACCGCTTCCAGGTCGCGCTGGCGATGCTCGCCGCGGGCGTGCTGGCGGCGCTTGCCAGCACCCTGCTGCACCGTCTCTCGCCGGCACCGCTG
>JANJTY010000328.1 GCA_024710865.1 Lysobacteraceae bacterium
CGATCGGCGCTTGCTAGCCGTTCGTGCGCGGTGCGGTATTGACTCCGTGTTTGCCTTCGACCTGGGCCGTGCGCTCCAGCAAAGGCCCGTGCCCACTGAGCGTGGCTCGGGTCGAACCTCACTGGGACGACGGGCCTTCGATCCCATCGCACGGCTCAGGTTCGACGCGCGGTGCAGTCGGACGCGCCGATTCCGCAGCCGATAGCGGGGCGGGACCGCTCCGCGCTGGACGTCGGGATGACCGGCGAGCTCGCCTGCCGCCGGAGGACGGGCGGCCACTGGTGGGCCGCCCGTCGATCAGCATCCGGGCGCTGCTCCTCAGAACCTCAACCAGTAGCGGGCGAACACCGATGCGCCGTTGAGGCCGAACTGGACGCTGTCGAAAACGTGGCCGTTGTCGGTCTCGTCCGGGTTCTGTCGGGTCGGGAAGACGTCGAACACGTTGGCGCCGCCGACGGTGAGCTTCGAGTTCTCACTGAAGCTGTAGGTGATGCCCACGTCGGCCGAGGTCTTGGGACGGTAGTGCGCGTTCGGCACCGGTGGACCCGAGAAGGTGCCGAGGGTCTGGCTGCCGAAGTGGATCACGCGCAGGCTGAAGTTCCAGGGCTGCCAGTCGTAGTCGAAGCCGAGCGTGGCCTTGGTGCTGGGGCCGCCTTCCTCGATGAACAGGCGCTCGCGCTCGGACAGCAGCACGTCCTCGCGCCCGACCAGGGCCTCGGGCGCGTTGATCGCGGTGACGTCGGTCAGGCTGCGGTTGGCCGCCAGGTAGGTGCGCAGTTCGCCCTCGCCCAGCTGCGCGGTGTGCGCGATGGTGAGGTCGATGCCGCGGGTGCGGGTGTCGACGGAGTTGACGAAGAACTGCGCCTCGCCCACGCCCAGGCCCTCCAGGATCGCGCCGATGTTGGGGTCGCTGGTGTCGAAGCGGCCGGAGAGCACGATGCGGTCGTCGATGTCGATGCGGTAGGCGTCGAGGGTCAGCGATAGCGCATCGGTCGGGGTCCAGGTCAGGCCGAAGGTGATGCTGTCGGAGGTCTCCTCGGTCAGCGCGGGGATGCCGGCCGCGTTCGCCACCGCGCCGCCGTTCGGCGCCAGCAGCACGTCCACTGGCTCGCCGCTGATGAAGTCGGTGAAGGTGGAGGAGAACAGGCGCTGCTGCAGCGAGGGCGCGCGGAAGCCGGTGCTGAGCGAGCCGCGCAGCAGGACCGTGTCGCTGGCGCGGAAGCCGAGCGCGAGCTTGCCGTTCAGGGTCGAGCCGAAGTCGCTGTAGTCCTCGTAGCGCAGGGCGAAGGCGCCGGTGGTGCGCTCGCCCAGCTCGGCTTCGAGGTCGAGGTAGGCGGCCCAGTTGTGGCGGCTGGTGTCGGTCTCGTCGCCGGGCTGGAAGCCGGGGAAGCCCTGGCTGCCGGCGTTGCCGCCGCCGGGGCCGTCGACGTCGAGGTAGGAGCCCGGCTCGCCGGCGAAGATCTCGTAGTTCTCGCGCCGGTACTCGAAGCCGAAGGCGGTGTTGAGCCCGTTCATCACGCCGTCGAAATAGCGGCTGAAGTCGGCGTTGAAGGTGTCCTGGCTGAAGGCGAAGCCGCCGGCGTCGAAGCGGGTCGGGCTGATGCCGCTGCCGCCCGTGAGCAGGTCGAGGTTGGCGATCGAGGCGTTGAGGGTGCGGTCGATGGTGTACATCAACCGGTTGTAGCCGTGGGTCCAGGAGAAGTCGGCATACCAGTCGCCGAGCTCGCCGCGCAGGCCGAGGCTGGCGTGGCGGTCGTCCACATCGCCCTCGATGAAGGGCACGAAGCCGTCCGGGTACATGCCGGGGGAGTTGCGCGAGGGGATGTCGTCCGAGCCCAGGCCGCCGCGCGCGAAGGCGCCGGAGGAGGCGAAGCGGCGCTGCGCGCCGGCCACGACGTAGGCGGTGAAGCCATCGAACACCGGCATGTCGCCGTTGAGGTAGAGGGTGCCGTTGCGCGAGAGGCTGTCGCCGATGGTGCGCGGGTTGTCCTCGCCGGAACGGTCCGAGCGGCCGCGATAGAGGCCTTCGGCGGTGATCGAGAGCCGGCCATCGTTGCCGAAGCCGAAGCCGCAGTAGGCCGAGCCCAGATAGTTCTGGCCGTCGCCTCGGCTGTACTGGCCGTAGCCCAGCACGCCCTCGCAGCCCTCGCTGCGCTTGAGCGCGATGTTGATCACGCCGGCGATGGCGTCCGAGCCGTACTGCGCGGCGGCGCCGTCGCGCAGCACCTCGACGCGCTCGACCGCGAGCAGCGGGATGGTGTTGAAGTCGGTGCCGGTGTTGCCGCGGTTGCGCGCGCCGAACAGGTTGACCAGGGCCACCGAGTGCAGGCGCTTGCCTTCCACCAGCACCAGGGTCTGGTCCGAACCGAGGCCGCGCAGCGCGGCGGAGTCGATCAGGTCGGCGCCGTCGGCGCCGGTCTGGCGGGTGGAATTGAACGAGGGCGAGACGTTCTGCAGGGCCTGGGCGAGGTCGAAGTGGGCGCCTTCGGTCGCGGCCTTCTCCATCGGGATCATGTCGACCGGCAGCGGGGTTTCGGTGTCCGAGCCGGCGGCGCGGCGCGAGCCGATCACGAAGACCTGGTCGAGCAGCTTCTCGACCTCCTCGCCCTCGCCAGTGCTGTCGGGTTCCTGCGCCTGCGCTGGCAGCGCGATGAGCGCCGCCAGCAGGGCGAGGTGGATACCGCGTGCCAGCGCCCGATGGGCGGGCAGGGCAGGGCGGGGCTGCGTCGGCGATGCGGCGCGGAAGGGCGTAGTCATGCGGTGGTTCCCCAAAGGTTGGATGGGCATCGGGCTCCGCGCCGCCACCCGCCAGCCGCCGGCCTCTCACGGGCCAGTTCGGCATCCCCGCGGTGGCGAACGCGGTGTCGGAGCAAAGCCTACGCCAACGCCCGGTCGGCGGGGAGGGGGCGATGCCGTTAGACTGCCGCCCTCGCCGCAGGACGGCCCAGGTTTCGAGGTTGCGGATTCGATGTGCCCCAGCAAGCCCCCGGAAGGGGAAGACCGCGGTTGGATCATTCCCATCGGCGGCGCCGAGGAGAAGGAAAACAATCCCGGGATCCTGGCCCGCTTCGTCGCGCTCTGCGGCGGCGCCGAGGCCGACATCGTGGTGATCCCCACCGCCAGTCGCCTCGCCGACACCGGCACCCGCTACGAGCGGCTCTTCCGCGAGCTCGGCGCCGGTGCGGTCGAGGCCATCGACTTCGACACCCGCCGCGACGCGCAGGAGCCCGGGCGGCTTGCGCGCATCGAGCGCGCCACTGGCGTTTTCTTCACCGGCGGCAACCAGCTGCGCCTCTCCACCATCCTCGGCGGCACGCCGGTCGCCAAACTGATCCGCCTGCGCAATGCCGGCGGCGTGCATGTGGCCGGCACCAGCGCCGGTGCGGCGATCCTGTCCGAGCACATGATCGCCTTCGGCGAGGAAGGCGCCACGCCGGTCGCCGGCAGCGTGCGCCTGGCGCC
>JANJTY010000334.1 GCA_024710865.1 Lysobacteraceae bacterium
AACCACGACGACAACCCGCCGGATGGCAGCAACTGGGAGCTGCTCTGCCTCTACTGCCACGACAACGAGCACCAGCGCCAGCTGGAGGCGGGCGGCGCCAGCCTGGGCGGCGAAGCGCCGGCGCCGGCGACGTCCAATCCCGTCGCCAGCCTGAAGGATCTGCTCAAGCGATGAGCGGCGCGGTGCGACGCGGGCGACGCTGGTGAGCGAGCCGGGCTCGATCGGTCGCGAGTTCGCCGCACAGCGTGCGCTCAGCGCCTGGGCGCTGGCCGGTACGCTCGACGAGGACGCGCTGCGCCGGGCGGGCGAGGCACTCGGCCCCTGTCCTTCGGACGCATCGTGGCGCCACTTCCTGGACCGGCTCGGGCTCTACCTCGGCGCGCTGCTGCTCGGCGCCGGCGTGATCTGCTTCATCGCCTTCAACTGGCAGGACCTGGGCAAGTTCGCCAAGCTCTACGGCATGCAGGCGCTGCTCGCCGGCAGCGTCGGCGCGACGCTCTGGCTGGGCACCGAACGCGCGGTGGCGCGCGCGCTGCTGTTGCTGTCCTCGCTCCTGCTCGGCGCGCTCTTCGCCCTGATCGGGCAGACCTACCAGACCGGCGCCGACACCTGGCAGCTGTTCGCGGTCTGGGCCGCGCTGATGTTGCCCTTCGCCCTGGCCGGACGCTGGGCGCCGCTGTGGCTGCTCTGGGTCGCGATCCTCAACCTTGCGCTGTATCTGTATTTCGACACCGGCTCGCGCTGGTGGGGCGCGCGCCTGTTCGGCGGCGAGGAGGGGCGCTGGTTCGTGGCCGGCGCGATGAACCTTGGCCTGCTCGCGCTGTGGGAGTTCCCCGGCCAGCGCTGGCCCTCGCTGCGCACACGCCTCGGCCCGCGCCTGCTGCTGATCGCCGGCCTGCTGCCGCTGACCCTGGCCGCGCTGGTCGCGGTGATGGGCGACACCTTCATGGGCGCGCGCCTGTTCGACCTGCTGGCCTGGCTCGTGCTCGGCGCGCTGCTGTTCGTCTTCTACCGCTGGCAGCGCCTCGATCTCGCCGCGCTCGCCCTGCTGGCGCTGGCTTTGATCTCGGTCGGCACGGTGCTGCTCGGGCGCCTGCTGTTCGCGGCCGATCTCGAAGTCTTCGCCCTGCTGGTGCTGACCATGGCCGTGATCGGCGCCTCCGCCGGCGTGGCGCTGTGGCTGCTGGCCCTGCGACGGGAGGCCGGGCATGACTGAGGCCGCGCGCGCGCTCTGGGCGCGCCTGCACGAGGCGGGCGTCGTCGCCGTGGCGGAGGCGCCCGCCGCAGCCCATACGCCCTGGTTCATCCATGCGCTGCTGGGCATCTGCGCCTGGTTCGCGGCCGGCTTCCTGATGGGCTTCTTCGGCCTGCTGATCAGCGATCTGTTCCGCAACGAAGCCGGACTGATCGTGATCGGGCTGATGCTGTGCGCGGGCGCCCTGGCCCTGCTGCGCGCGGTCGGCGGCAATGTATTCCTCGGCCAGTTCGCGCTGCCCTTCAGCCTCACCGGCCAGGGCATGATCGCGATCGGCGCGGCGCAGTTCGGCTCGGGCTTCAATGAGTTCGCGGTGGGCATGGCGATGCAGGTCGTTGGCGTGCTCATGGCGACGCTGTCGGCGCAGCCCGCGCATCGCTTCCTGTCCAGCGCGATGGCGCTGTGCGGGCTGGCGCTGACGCTGTTCGAGCACGGTGGGCTGGGGCTGTTGCCGCCGGTCTTCGCCGCGGGCGCGGCCGCCTTCTGGCTGGGTGCGCGCGAGTCGCTGCCGCGCGCGCACTACGCGGCCTGGCGCCCGGCGATGCACGCCGTCAACCTCGCCCTGCTCGGCTCGGTCTGGTTCACGGGTCGGCCGCTCGGCTTCGAGCCCGCGATCAGCAGCCTGCTGCTGGCGCAGATCATCGCCTGGGGCGGACCGCTGCTCGCCGTGATCTGGCTGGTCAGCGTGTTCGGCCTGCTGCGCGCACGCGGCCTGGCGCCGCTGTCGGCTCCGGCGCTGCCGCTCTTGGCCGCGGCCCTGCTGCTGGCACTGCTGCTGTTTCCCGCGCCCGGCGTGCTGGCGACGCTGATGCTGATGCTGCTCGGCTTCGCCGCGGCCGAGCGCAGCGTGCTGGCGGTCGGGATGATCGGACTGCTGGTCTACCTCGCGCGTTACTACTATCAGCTCGACATCAGCCTGCTGGCCAAGTCCGGAGTGCTGGTCGCCAGCGGCCTGGCCCTGCTCGGCCTACGCCTCGTGCCGCGCGTGCTGGAGCGGCGCGCATGATCCCGCGCCTGCTCATCGCGCTCGGGCTGGCGCTGGCGCTGGCAGCGGCGAACTGGGCCATCCTCTCGCGCGAGGCCCTGCTGCGCGAGGGCAGGGTGCTGCTGCTGGAGCTGGCGCCGGTCGATCCGCGCTCGATCATGCAAGGCGACTACATGACCCTCGACTTCCAGGTCGCGCGCGAGCTGAGCGAGGCGGCCGGCGACGAGCGCCCCGACGGTTACGTCATCCTGCGCCCGGATGCCGATGGCGTCGGCCGCTTCCTGCGCGTGCAGGATGCGCCCACGCCGCGCGCCGCGGACGAGCTTGCCCTGCGCTACCGGGTGCGCGGCTGGCAGGTGCGCCTGGTGACCAATGCCTGGTTCTTCGAGGAAGGCAGCGCGGCCCGCTTCGATGCATCGCGCTACGGCGAGTTCCGCGTCGCCGACAACGGCGACGCCCTCCTGGTCGCGATGCGCGACGCGCAGCGCGCGCGCATCGACTGAGGCTCAGGCTTCGAGGTCCTCGTAGGCCTCGGGCACGAAGCGCGGCGTGCAGATCGCGAGGAACACCAGGTCTTCGTCGCCGAGGCAGGCGATGCGCTGGCGCATGTTGGGCGGGATGAACACCACCGCGCCCGGCCCGACCGCCTGCGGCGCGAGTTCGCCGACCTCGGCCCGGCCTTCGCCACGCAGGATGAGGTAGCGTTCGGCGATGCCATGCAGGCGATGCCAGCGCGTGGTTTCGCCCGGCATCACGCGGGCGCGCGCGATCGAGACCGCCGCGTCCTCGCCCTGGTTCCAGTGTTCGATGATGTGGCAGCCTTCTTCGAAGAAGTATTCGGCGTCGGCTGCGGGCTGCAGGATCCGGGCCTGGCTCATGCGTTCACGTCGTCCGGTCGGTATGCGTAGCTGCGCGCAGCGTAACGGAATCCTTCGGACCGGCGACGTAGCATCGGAGCCGAGTCCGTGCCCGACCGCTGCGCTCCCCGATGCGAATCCCGCTGCTGCTCACCGCGCTCCTGCTCCCGCTCGGCTGTGCGCCCACGCATGACCTGCCCCTGCCCGAGGGCGCCTTCGTGGTGGAAGACACCCGCCTGTCCGAGATGAGTGGGCTGGAGGCCTCGCCCAGCACGCCTGACGTGTTCTGGAGCGTCAACGACAGCGGCAGCTTCACGACCCTGTTCCGCCTCGGTCCGCGCGGCGAGGCCCTGGGCCGCGTGCGCGTGCGCGGCGCCTGGGTGCGCGATGCCGAAACCCTGGCGGTCTGGCGCGAGGATGACCAGCCCTGGCTGCTCATCGGCGATGTCGGCGACAACCGCGCCTGGCGCGGCAGCGTCGCGGTGCACGGCCTGCGCGAGCCCGCGGCGGGCGAAACCGAAGCGCGCATCGCCTGGACCCTGCGCTTCCGCTATCCCGACGGCTCGCGCGACGCCGAGGGCATCACGGTCGACCATCGCCGCGGCGAGCTGCTCGTGCTCAGCAAGCGCGAGGCCGCGCCGAGGCTCTATCGCGTGCCGCTGGCGGCGCGCGACACGCCGGAGCCGCTGCTGGCGGAGTTCATCGCCGAGCTGCCGCCGCACGCGCTCGATGGCGAGGTCACCGGTCTGGACCTGACCAAGGACGGCCTGCGCCTGGCCGTGCTCACCTACCGCGGCCTCTATGTCTGGAACCGGCATCCGGGCGAGCACTGGACGTCGGTGCTGCAACGGATGCCGGTCTCGCTCGACCTGCCGCGCCTGCGCAAGGCCGAGGCCATGGCCTTCGACCGGCAGGGTGAATCGATCTTCGTCGGCTCCGAGCGCCTGCCCGCACACTTCCTGAGCCTGCCGCTCGACCGCGGCTGATCGTCGCGCTCAGAGGGCCGCCACGAAGCCGGCCAGGAACTCGCGCAGCCGCGTTGCCTCGGCCTCGGCCAGCCGTCCTTCGGCATCGAAGGCCGAGCCCGCGCGCGAGAGCATCAGGCGCCCGCCGAACCAGGGCCGCACGCCCAGGGTGCGCAGCACCGGCAGCCAGGCGTCCTGCGCCAGGATCGTGCCGAAGCCGCCCGGGCTGGCGCCGATCACCGCGACCGGCCTGCCGCCGAACAGCGCCGCCGATTGCGCCGGCGGGCGCGAGAGCCAGTCGATGGCGTTCTTGAACACGCCGGGGATGCCGTTGTTGTATTCGGGCGTAGCGAGCAGCAGGCCATCGCAGGCGCGGATGCGCGCCTTCAGCGCCTCGACCGCGGGCGGACTGCCTTCGGCCGCCTCCAGGTCGCCATCGTAGAGGGGAATGCCGTGCAGGGTCGCGACCTCCAGGCTCGAGCCCTCCGGCATCAGGGCCTGCGCCGCGTGCAGCAGGGCGGTGTTGAGCGAAGCCTTGCGCAGGCTGCCGGACAGTCCAAGCACGGTGCTCATGCGTTCTCCTTCGACGGTTGCGGAAAGGCGCAGGGTGACACAGCCAGCGCGAAGCCGTGCGCAGCGTGCGTTCACCCGCGTCGCCGCGACCGGCGCTAGGCTGTGTGGAGTCGGATCTCCCGATGCCGCTGGAGTCGCGCCATGCATGCCCTTGCCGCCACCGGTCTCGCGTCGGTCCTGCTCTTGCTCGCCGCCTGCGGCGGGCGCGAGGGCGGCTCCGCGCCGGCCGAACCGCCCGCATCGGACCCAGGGCCGGCCGGCGCCGAGGCTCCGACCGCGCCGCCTCCGGCCGAGGAGCCCGCTCCCGTTGCGGCGCCGGCGCCGACCGAATCGATCCAGCGCTACGACTGCGGCGGCACCCAGGTCGCCGTGTTCCAGCGTGGCGACGAGGTGCAGCTCAGCCTCGGCGGGCGCCGCATCCAGCTGCAGCCGGTCGCTGCGGCCTCGGGCGCGCGCTACGAAGGCCAGGACGAAGGTCGACCCGTGAGTTTCTGGAGCAAGGGCGAGGAGGCCACCCTGCAGCTCGGCGACGAGACCCTGCCCACCTGCCGCAGCGAGGGCGACATGCAAAGTTCCATCTACCGCGCCCTGGGCCAGGAGCCGGGCTGGCTGCTGGAGTACGGCGAGGAGCGCCTGGTCGTCAGCCTCGACTACGGCCAGCGCACGCTGACCGCTACGTCCTTCCTGCGTGTCGACGAGGGCGAGGGCTTCCGCCTGCAGGGCGAGAGCGAGGCCGGCGCGGTGACGGTGGCGGTGACGCGCCGGCTCTGCCACGACGGCATGAGCGGCCTGGCCTATCCCGATTCGGTCAGTCTCACGCTTGGCGAGGAGCGCTACAGCGGCTGCGGCGGCGATCCCAAGGCCCTGCTGCTGGGCGCGGACTGGCGCATCGTCGAGATCGACGGCGCCCCGGCGCTGGACGGGGTCGAGGCGCATTTCCGCTTCGGCGAGGACGGCCGCCTCACCGGCAAGGCCTCCTGCAACCAGATGAGCGGACAGTGGAGCCTGGGCGGCGAAGGCCTTTCCCTCGGCCCCATGGCGGCCACCAAGATGTACTGCACCGATGCCGGGGTCATGCCGCAGGAAGCCGCCGTGCTGGCGGTGCTGAACGACACGCCCCGGCACGACTTCGACGAGCAGGGCCGCCTGCTGCTGAGCGGCCAGGGCGGCGGCAGGCTGGTGGCGGTACGGGAGTCCCGCTAGCGCGGGCCGCTCGAAACCGAACGGACCGCGCCCAGCCCGGCCACGCGCAGGGCCGCGCGCGCCAGGCCTTGCCTCAGGCCGCCTGCGCCAGCGCCGCGGGCGGGTTGCGCCACTGCGCCAGCAGCTGCTCGCGCAGGGCACGGGCCTCGGCCAGGTGGGCTTCCTTGACGTGACCGTAGCCGCGGATGCGCTCGGCCACGCGCGCGATCTGCGCGGCGAGGTCGAGGTTCCCGGCGTTCAGGCCCTTGAGCAGCTCCTCGATCGTGGCGAAGTACTCGGCGATCAGGGCGCGCTCGCTGCGGCGCTCCTCCGTGTAGCCGAAGATGTCGAGCTTGCTGCCGCGCAGGCCGCGGAATTTGGCCAGCAGGCGGAAGGCGCTGAACACCCAGGGGCCGTACTCGCGCTTGGTGAGGTGGCCGTCGGCGTCGCGCTTGGCCAGCAGGGGCGGGGCGAGGTGGAAGTGCAGCTTGAAGTCGCCTTCGAACTGCTGCTTCAGGCGCTTTTCGAACTCGCCCGAGGTGTAGAGCCGGGCGACTTCGTACTCGTCCTTGTAGGCCATCAGCTTGAAGGCGTAGCGGGCGACGGCTTCGGTCAGCGCAGTGGAATCCGCTGCGATCTTCTGCTCGGCGGCGCGCACCTGGTCGACCAGGCCGCGGTAGCGGGCGGCGTAGGCGGCGTTCTGGTAGTCGGTCAGGAAGCGTTCGCGGCGGGCGATGAGTTCGTCGAGGTTGGTGGAGAGCGAGAGGTCGTCGAGGGGCTCGGTGGTTGCGGCTGAAGCCTCTCCTACACCCGCTTCAGGGCGGGAGCCCAGGCCGGCGGCGGCGCGGGCGGCGGCGGGGTCGTGCGCGGCGATGCGGCCCCAGGCGAAGGCCTGGCGGTTCATCGCCACGGCGGCGGCGTTGAGTTCGATGGCGCGGTCGATCGACTCGAAGGACAGCGGCACCAGGCCCTTCTGCCAGGCGTAGCCGAGCATGAACAGGTTGGCCGCGATGGCATCGCCGAGCAGGGCGGTGGCGATGTCGGTGGCTTCGATCATGAGCGGATCGCGTCCGGCCAGGGCCAGCTTGACCGCGTCGATGATGCCCTGGGTGGGGAACTGCATGTCCGGCCGCGTGGTGAAGGTGCCGGGCATGGCCTGGTAGGTGTTGAGCACGACCTCGGTGCGGTCGGCGCGGATCTTCGACAGGGCCCAGTAGTCGTTCACCACCACCTGGTCGCAGCCGAGCACGAGGTCGGCCTCGCCAGCGGCGATGCGCACGGCATGGATGTCGGCCGGCGCCGCCGCGATGCGCACGTGCGTGGTCACCGCGCCGCCCTTCTGCGCCAGGCCGGTCTGGTCGAGAACCGAGGCGCCCTTGCCTTCGAGGTGGCCGGCCATGCCGAGCAGGGCGCCGATGGTGACGACGCCGGTGCCGCCGACGCCGGTGATCAGGATGTTCCAGGGCTGCTCAAGGCTCGACTTGAACTGCGGCGCCGGCAGCTTCGCGACCAGCTCCTCGGCGCTGCTGCCCTTGCGCTTGCGCAGGGCCCCGCCGTGCACGGTGACGAAGCTGGGGCAGAAACCCTTGACGCAGGAGTAATCCTTGTTGCAATTGCTCTGGTCGATCTCGCGCTTGCGCCCGTACTCGGTGTCCTTGGGCAGGACCGAGACGCAGAAACTCTTCTTGCCGCAGTCGCCGCAGCCTTCGCAGACCAGGGTGTTGATCATCACCCGCTTCTGCGGGTCGGCGATCTTGCCGCGCTTGCGACGGCGGCGCTTCTCGGTGGCGCAGGTCTGGTCGAAGATCAGCACCGACACGCCCTTCACCTCGCGCAGGCGCTTCTGCACGGCGTCCAGTTCGCTGCGGTCGAGGAACTCGACGCCGGACGGGAAGATCTCCGGCTTCGACCACTTCTCGATGTCGTCCGACAGCACCACGATGGTCTGCACGCCCTCGCTTCGCACCTGGTGCGCGATGTCGGGCACGGTCAGGGTGCCGTCCACCGGCTGGCCGCCGGTCATCGCCACCGCATCGTTGTAGAGGATCTTGTAGGTGATGTTCACCTTCGCCGCGATGGCCTGGCGGATGGCGAGCGAACCGGAGTGGAAATAGGTGCCGTCGCCCAGGTTCTGGAACACGTGCTGGGTGTCGGTGAAGGGCGCCTGCCCGCACCAGGTCGCGCCTTCGCCGCCCATCTGGGTGAAGGTGTCGGTGCGGCGGTCCATCCAGGTGACCATGTAGTGGCAGCCGATACCGCCGAGCGCGCGCGAGCCCTCCGGCACCACGGTCGAGGTGTTGTGCGGGCAGCCCGAGCAGTAGTGCGGCACGCGCGGGAAGTTGGCGCGCGGCAGGGCCAGCTCCTGCTCCTTGGCCTGGATCCAGCGCAGCCGTTCGGCAATCGCGTCGGAAGTGAAGAAGCGCGACAGGCGGCGGGCGATGACGCGGGCGATGATGGCGGGGGTGAGTTCGGAGGTGCTGGGCAGGATCCACTCGCCCGACTCGTCGTACTTGCCCACCACGCTCGGGCGCTCGGCCCAGTTGAACATGTACTCCTTCATCTGCGCCTCGATGAAGGCGCGCTTTTCCTCCACCACGATGATGTCTTCCAGGCCGCGCGCGAACTCGCGGATGCCGACCGGCTCCAGCGGCCAGGTCATGCCGATCTTGTAGACGCGCAGGCCGATGTCCTCGCAGGCGCGGCGGTCGAGGCCGAGGTATTCGAGCGCCTGCAGCACGTCGAGGTAGCTCTTGCCGGTGGTGACGATGCCCAGGCGCGCGGTGGGCGAATCGATCACGATCTTGTCGAGCCGGTTGGCCCGCGCGAAGGCCTGCGCCGCGTCGGTCGCGTACTTGTGCAGGCGCATTTCCTGATCCAGCGGCGGATCCGGCCAGCGGATGTTGAGGCCGCCCGGCGGCAGGTCGAAATCGCCCGGCAGGACGATGTCGAGCTGGTGCGGATTGACGTTGACCGAGGCCGAGCTCTCCACCGTCTCGGCGATGGTCTTGAAGCCGACCCAGCGCCCGGTGTAGCGGCTCATGGCCCAGCCCAGCAGGCCCATGTCGAGGATGTCCTGCACCCCGGCCGGGTTCAGGATCGGCATCAGGGCCGAGACGAACTCGTGCTCGGAGCCGTGCGGCAGGGTGGAGCTGCGGCAGGCGTGGTCGTCCGAGGCCAGGGCCAGCACGCCGCCGTTGCGGTTGGTGCCGTCTGCGTTGCCGTGCTTGAACACGTCGCCGCAGCGGTCCACGCCCGGGCCCTTGCCGTACCACATGGAGAACACGCCATCGACCCTGGCGCCGGGGAAGAGGTGGGTCTGCTGCGAGCCCCAGACCATGGTCGCGCCCAGGTCCTCGTTCAGACCCGGGGTGAACTCGATGCCGGCGGCCTTGAGGTGCTTCTTGGCCTTCCACAGCTCCAGATCGAATCCGCCCAGGGGCGAGCCGCGGTAGCCGGAGATGAAGCCGCCGGTGTTCAGCCCCGCGGCGCGATCGCGCATCTGCTGCATGATCGGCAGGCGCACCAGGGCCTGCACGCCGGAGAGATAGATGCGGCCTTCGGCGCGGGTGTACTTGTCCTCCAGGGTGTAGGAGAGGTCGAGTTTCTCGGCGGCTGCGGACATGGCAAGGGGCTCGCGGAAAGGGCGGCAGGAAGCTGGAGCAAAGACTCGGAAGTGTACCAGTCCGCCGTTTTTCGCTTGGCCTGGCCTGTGAATCCGGTCCGAGGACAGTCTGTGAAGGCCTTGTTATGCTCGCCGATCGTCAAGGGGATAGCGCCGTGCGCGCGGGAGGAGACGATGCGTGGAACCTGCCTGATCCTGCTGGCCTGGCTGCCGTTTGCGGCCGCGCTGGCGCAGAACCTGCCGGGCCCGCCGCAGGAAACCTACTACCAGGACGACCCGGCCGCGGTCATGCCGCGCGAGATCGACCCTGCCAACCGCATGGCGGTGGCGGCGCACGAGCAGGTGCTGCAGTACGACCCGACCAATGTCACCGCCCTGCTGCAGAACGCGCGCCTGATGCTGGCGCGCGGGCAGAACGCGCGCGCCTTCCAGGAGTTCGAGTACGCCATCCGCAGCGCGCCCGCGGGCAGCGTGGCCCTGCGCCAGGCGCACTGGGCCTATGGCTGGGCCCTGCTGCGCGGGGGCGAGGCGCGCCGCGCCCTGCAGGAGTGGCAGCTCGCGGCCGAGCTGCACGGCGGCAGTCCGCGCTGGGTGCCGAGCACGCTGGCGCTGGGCTTCTGGCTGGCGGGCGAGAAGGACCGCGCGGTGGAGTATTTCGTCGTTGCGGTGCGCTCCGAACCCAACCGCTGGGGCACCACGCTCAGCCTGGGCCAGACCATCCGCGACTGGCATCCCGACGATCGCGCCGCGATGGAGGCGCTGCACGCCGAGTGGAAATCGCGCATCGGCAATCGCGGCGGCTGATCAGCCCGCGCCGCGCTGCGGCCACCAGGCCGAGAGCCGGCGCAGGCCCTCGTCGATCCCGACCTGCGGGCGGTAGCCGAAGTCGCGCTCGGCGGCGCCGATGTCGTACCAGTGCGGCGTGGCCAGCTGCGCCGCCACGAAGCGCGTCATCGGCGGTTCGCCGGACAGGCGCAGCAGGGCCCAGGCGCCTTCCAGCAGCGTACCGAGCCCGTAGGCGAGGCCGAACGGGAGGCTGCGCTCGACCTGCGGCGCGCCGGCCGCGGCCAGCAGGCCATTGACGATGTCGCGCAGCGGGCGCGGTTCGCCGTTGGAGATGAAGTACGCCTTGCCGGCGCAGCGCGAGCCCGGCCAGAGGTGGTCGAAGGCGTCGAGGTGCGCCTGCGCCGCGTTGTCGATGTAGGTGGTGTCGATGCGGTTGTGGCCGCCGCCGACGAAGCGCAGGCGTCCGGCGCGGGCGCGCTCGACCAGGCGCGGCAGCAGGTGGTTGTCGCCCGGCCCCCAGATCAGGCGCGGGCGCAGGGCGACCGTTGCGAGGCCTTCGCCGTTGGCGCGCAGCACCGCTTCCTCGGCCAGGCGCTTGCTGGCCGGGTAGTGGGCCAGGTAGCGCTCGGCGTAGGGCGCGGACTGCTCGTTGCCGCCTTCCACCGGCACCGTTCCGTGGTGCGCGACGCTGGGGGTGGAGGTATGCACCAGGCGCGCCACGCCCTGCGCGCGGCAGGCGGCGATGACGTTGTCGGTTCCGCGCACGTTGGCGTCGAAGTAGCTCTGCCACGAGCCCCAGACCCCGGCCTTGGCCGCGACGTGGAAGACGGCATCCATCCCGGCGCAGGCCGTGTCCACCGCATCGGCATCGGCCAGGTCGGCGCGCACCTGGTCCACGCCCATCGCCGCCAGCGCCGGATAGTCGCCGCGCTGCAGGCTGCGCACCGCATAGCCGCGTCCGCGCAGGGCCCGGCACAGGGCCTGGCCGAGAAAGCCGCCGCCGCCGGTGACCAGGATCCGCATGCGCGCGCCTCACGAAAGGGTGGCGCGCTTTATCGGCCGAATCGGGAGCGGAGGCAAGCCCGCAGGATCGGGCGCCGACACCATCCCCGCCCCAGTCCTCGCCCTTCGACGGGCTGAGGACAGGCCTTGAAGGGGAGGGGGCAACGCTCGGTCGGTTGGACACCGCACCCTGCCCGGCGAATCCCGAATCCCGAATCCCCAATCCCAGCGCTTCTGACTTCCGTCACTACGCAGCCGCCGCCGCGAGGTCCACCCTGCGCACGCGCCCTGCACGCCGCGGCGCCATACTGTGCACCGCGCCACGCCCGTCATCGCCACCGGACTGCCCATGAACGACCCCGCCAGCGTGCTGAACGAACTGCGCATCGACCGCGGCGCTCGAGGCCGGTCCCGGCGCCGGCGCTGGCCCTGGGTGGTCGGCGGCGTCGCGCTGCTCGTGGTTGCCTGGTTCGTGCTCGGCGCGCTGCGTCCGGTGCCGGTCGAGATCGCGACGGCGCGCAGCGCGGCCGAGAGCGGCCCGGTCTCGGTGCTGGATGCGTCCGGCTACGTCACCCCGCGCCGCATCGCCACGGTCTCGTCCAAGATCACCGGCAAGGTGGTCGAGGTGCTGATCGAGGAAGGCCAGCGCGTGGCCGAGGGCGAGGTGCTGGCCCGGCTCGACGACACCGACGCGGCGGCCCAGCACGCCCTGTCCAGCGCCCAGCTCGAAGCCGCGCGGGCCCAGTTCGGCGAAGTGCGCGCGCAGCTCGAACTGGCCGAGGCCACCCTGCGCCGCCAGCGCGAGCTGCTGCGGCAGAAGCTCACCTCGCCGGCGCAGCTCGAGCAGGCCGAGGCCGAGGTCGCCAGCCTGCGCGCGCGCCTGGGCACGGTGCAGCGCAACGTCGCAGTGGCCGAGCAGGCCCTGGCGCTGGCCGCCATCGGTCTCGACAACACCGTGGTGCGCGCGCCCTTCGCCGGCGTGGTGATCGCCAAGGCGGCGCAACCGGGCGAGATGATCTCGCCGATCTCGGCCGGCGGCGGCTTCACCCGCACCGGCATCGGCACCGTCGTCGACATGGATTCGCTCGAAGTGCAGGTCGACGTCAACGAGGCCTATATCGGCCGGGTCCAGCCCGACATGCCGGTCGAGGCCGTGCTCAACGCCTACCCGGACTGGAAGATCCCGGCCGCGGTGATCGCCATCATTCCCACCGCCGACCGCACCAAGGCGACGGTCAAGGTGCGCATCGCGCTGCGCTCGAAGGATCCGCGCATCGTGCCCGACATGGGCGTGCGGGTGAGCTTCCTGGAGGAGCGCGCGGCCGACGCGCCGGCCCAGACCGGCGTCTGGGTTCCCTCGCGCGCCATCGTCGGTCGCGGCGAGCAGAGCGCGGTGTTCGTGCTCGACGAAGGCCGCGCGCGTCGCGTCGCGGTCAGCGTGGGCGACGTGCGCGACGCCGAACGCCTGGTCCTGACCGGGCTGAAGGACGGCCAGACCCTCATCGCCGCGCCGCCCGAGGGCCTGCGCGACGGCGCCCGGGTGGCGGTGCAGGAGCCTTAGGCGCATGACGCGGCCATTGGTCGAGATACGCCAGCTGCGCAAGCACTACGAACGCGGCAACCAGCGCGTCGAGGTGCTGCACGGCATCGACCTGGACATCCCCGAGGGCGATTTCGTCGCCCTGATGGGCCCGTCCGGCTCGGGCAAGACCACCCTGCTCAACCTGATCGGTGGCCTGGACACCCCCAGCAGCGGCAAGCTGGTCGTGGCCGGCGAGGCGATCGAGGAACTCGACGGCGACGCGCTCGCGGCCTGGCGCGCCGACACCGTCGGCTTCATCTTCCAGAGCTACAACCTGATGCCGGTGCTGAGCGCGCAGCGCAACGTCGAGCTGCCCCTGCTGCTCACCGACCTTTCCGGCCGCGAGCGCGCCCGCCGCGCGAAGCTCGCCCTGGGCCTGGTCGGCATCGCCGACCGCGCCGGACACAAACCGAACGAACTCTCCGGCGGCCAGCAGCAGCGCGTCGCCATCGCCCGCGCCCTGGTCTCCGACCCGCGCATCCTGATCTGCGACGAACCCACCGGCGACCTCGACCGCAAGACCGCGGACGAGGTCCTGACCCTGCTGCAGACGCTCAATCGCCAGTACGGCAAGACCATCGTGATGGTGACGCACGATCCGAAGGCGGCGGAGTACGCGGCGCGTACGGTGCATCTGGACAAGGGCGTCCTTGTCGATTCCGGAGTGGTGGGGTGAGTGGGCAGTGCGCTTCTGTGGCGGGTGTGCTGACGACCGCAGCCGGGCGTGGAGCACGCTGCAGCCTCGTAGGATGCGGTGAGCGGAGCGAGCCGCATCATGAGGGGAGTGCCGCGGTCGCGCGACTCGGTTCTCTTGAGCTCGGAAGCACAGCTTTCGGTGCGTCCTTCGGCCGCCCCGAGCTCCTTCTCTTTGC
>JANJTY010000183.1 GCA_024710865.1 Lysobacteraceae bacterium
GGGGCTTCCGCTTGGGCGTCCGGCCATCGCGCGGACCGTTCGCTTCGCCCGGACCGGCGGCGGAGAGCCGCGCATTATGGCGTCGGCGCGGCTGACGCGCAAACAGGGGCCGGCGGAGAAGCGTCCGCCACGCTCGCGCGCACGGGCGCACCCGCTCGTTTCGCCGCGGACGGTCCACGCTTCGTCGCATCGCCGGGCAGGGCATGACTTCCGGCGCATCAGGCACTTGCGCGCCGCGCCCACCCTGTCGGCATCCCTGGTCGCCGTGATCCTCCACCATGAACCTCACCCGAGCCTCGCTCCAGCATCCGGCCGCCGTCGCCGTGGCCGTCGCGCTCGTGCTGTTGTTCGGCGCGCTGGCCCTGCGCAGCCTGCCGCTGCAGCTGTTCCCTGACATCGAACGGCCCCAGCTCTCGGTCCAGACCGGCTGGCGCGCGGCCTCGCCGCAGGAGGTCGAGGCCGAACTGATCGTGCCGATCGAGAACGTGCTGCAGGGCCTGCCCGGCCTGGAGGAGATGGAATCGACCCTCAACGGCGGCTGGAACGTGGTCAACCTGAGCTTCGCGGTCGGCACCGACATGAAGGCGATGCTGGTCGAGGTGCTGGCGCGGCTCAACCGCCTGCCGCCGCTGCCGCGCGACGCGACCCCGCCGGCAGTGCGCTCGGGCTCGGACAACGCCAACCAGTCGCTGACCTACTACTTCGTGCAGCAGCTGCCGGGCACGCCAGGCAGCATCGACGATCGCCGCCGCTTCATCGAGGAGCGCATCGTGCCGCGCCTCTCCGCGGTGCCCGGCGTGGCGGGCGTGGAGATCAACGGCGGCAGCCTGCCGGAACTCTCGATCCGGCTCGATACCGAACGTGCCGCCAGCCTCGGCATCGCCATCCCGGACGTGGTCGCGCTGGCGGCGCGCGCCGGCGACGTGTCCGGCGGCGGCATCGAGGATGGTCGGCGCGAGTTCAGCCTGCGCTTTGCCGGGCGCTATTCGGCCGACGAGCTGGGCGAGCTGATCCTGACCTGGCGCGGTGGCCGCCCGGTGCGCCTGGCGGATGTCGCGACGGTGGCGGTTGAGCGTCCGGTACAGCGCTTCTTCGCCTACCAGAACGGCAACCCGGCGATCGGCCTGCGCATCCTGCGCGAGAACGGCGCCAACGTGCTGTCCACCCTCACCGAGCTGAAGCGCGTGGTGGCCGAGGTGCGCGAGGATGAGCTGCTGCCGCTCGGGCTGGACATCGCGCAGAGCTTCGATGCCGCGGTGTTCATCGAGCGCGCCATCGGCTTGCTTTCGGGCAGCCTGTTCGCCGGCATACTGCTGGCGGTGGGCTGTCTGTGGTGGTTCCTGCGCGACGCCCGCGCCACCGCGCTGATCGCCTGCGCGATTCCGGTGTCGCTGCTCGCCACCTTCATCGTCCTGCAGCTCACCGGCCGTAGCCTCAACGTGATCTCGCTCGCCGGCCTTGCCTTCGCCGTCGGCATGGTGATGGACGCGGCCGTGGTGGTGGCCGAGAACATCCTGCGCCTGCGCCAGCAGGGGATGCCGGCGGGGCGCGCCGCGCTGGAGGGCACGCGCCAGGTATCCGGCGCCCTGCTGGCCTCGACCTTGACCACCGTCGCGGTATTCCTGCCGGTGATCTTCATGCAGGACGTCGAGGGCCAGCTGTTCGCCGACCTCGCCCTGACCATCTCGATCGCCGTCGGCGTGTCGCTCCTGCTGGCGCTCACCGTGCTGCCGGCGGCGGCCGGGCGCTGGCTGGGGCGCACGCCCTCAGGCGCGCCCGATCCGCGCTGGGAGCGGATCGGGGCACTGGCCCTGGCCTGGACCGCGAGCCGCCGCCAGCAGCTGGGCTGGGTGGCGGGCCTGGTGCTGCTGCCGGCCCTGCTCGCCGCGGCCTGGCTGCCGCAGCTCGATTACCTGCCGCCGGTGCGGCGCGCGGCGGTCGATGCCGGTTTCAGCTTCCCGCCCGGCATGAGTCCCGCGAGCGTGAACCGCGAGATCGCGCCCGTGTTGCTGGAACGCATGGCGCCCTATCTCAGCGGCGAGAAGCAGCCGCAGCTCAGCAACTGGTACCTCAACCTGTGGAGCAATGGTGGCACGCTGGGCGCGCGCGTGGTGGATCCGGCCCGTATCGGCGAGCTGGAGCGGATCGTGCGCGAGGAGATCATCGTCGACCTGCCGGACACGCGCGCCTTTGCGGCGGAAGGGCATTTGTTCGGTGGCTTCGGCGGCTCCTCGCGCGCCATCGCGATCCATCTGCAGCATGGCGACGAGGAAGCCCTGAACGCGGCGGCGGAGCAGGGCCGGCAGTGGCTGGCCGAGCGCTTTCCGGGCGCCAACGTGCAGGCCTTCCCGAATCCCGACGCGGCCACGCCGGAGCTGCGCGTGGAGGCGCGCGACCGCCGCCTGGCCGAAGTCGGCTGGCGGCGCGAGGACCTGGCCAGCGTGGTGCGGGTGCTGGGCGAAGGCCTGTGGCTGGGTGAGCAGTTCGAGGACGATCAGCGTCTGCCGGTGGTGCTGCGCACGGCGCAGGCCGCCGGTGTCGATCGCTTCGGCGACGCGCCGCTGGCGACGCCGCTGGGCGGCGTGCTGCCGCTGTCCGAGCTGGCCAGCCTGCAGCAGACGCTCAGCCCCAGCCAGCTGCGCCGGGTCGACCGTCGTCGCACCGTCACCCTCACCATCGATCCGCCCGCCGCGCTCTCGCTGGAGGCGGCGCTGGGGGTGGTCCAAGGCGAGCTGGTGCCGCTGCTGCGCGCGGCGCTGCCGAGCGATGCCGGCGTGCGTGTGGCCGGCAGCGCGGACCGGCTCGATGCCGTGGTGCGCACGATGGGCGGCAATTTCGTGCTCGCCCTGCTGGTGCTGTTCCTGCTCATGGCGGCGATGTTCGGTTCACTGCGCGACAGTGCCCTGGTCATGGCCAGCCTCCCGCTGGCCCTGCTCGGTGGCGTGCTCGGGCTGCGCGCGCTGGATCTCGCCGCCGGTCAGACCCTCGACCTGCTCACCATGATCGGCTTCATCCTGCTGCTCGGCCTGGTGATCAACAACGCCATCCTGCTGGTCGCGCAGACCCGCGCCGCCGAGGCCGACGGGCTGGGTCTCGACGCCGCCCTGCGCCTCGCCCTTGGTCAGCGCCTGCGCCCGATCCTGATCGCGGCCCTGACCGGCGTGCTGGGTGCGCTGCCGATGGCGATCAATCCCGGTCCCGGCGCGGTGATCTACCGCGGCATGGCCGCCGTCGCGGTCGGCGGCACCGGCCTCAGCCTGGCCTTCACCGTGCTGCTGGTTCCCGCGCTGCTGCGCCTCGTGGCCGGCGTTGCGCGGCGAACGGCGCCGGTCGCGACACCGGCGCTGGCCTGACCTTCTTTCCACACCCCAACGGAGAACCGCCATGCGTGCGCTTCCGCTCCTGCTCCTGAGTTCCGCCATCGCCCTCGGCCTGGGCCTTTCCTGGCCGCGCGGCGCGGCGGAGGCCCAGTCCCCATCCCCGTCTCAGCCGACCGAGCCTGCACCCGCCGTCGTGGAACTGGCCGACGCGGTTCAGACCGAGTTCGCCCCGCTGCAGTGGACGCCCGGCAGCGTGCTGAGCCGGCAGGACGCGCGTCTCGCCGCCGAAGAGGGCGGTCGCCTGCTCTTCGTCGCCGAGGTCGGGCACGCGGTGCGGCGCGGCGAGGTCGTGGCCGAGCTGGACGCCGACGCGTTGCGCCTGCAGGCCGGCCGGGCCGAGGCCGATCTGGCCCGCCTCGACCTGCGCATCGGCCTGGCCGAGCGCCAGCTCGCCCGCTTGCGCCAGCTGTCTGGCGGAGCCGCGGTCTCGCTGGCCCAGCTCGACCTGGCCGAGGCCGAGCTCGGCATGAGCCGGCGCGAGCGCGAGGCCGCCGCGCTGGAGCTGGACCGCCTGCGCCTGCGCATTGCCCGCCACCGCGTGGTGGCCCCGTTCGATGGCGTCGTGGTCGAGCGTTACGCCGAGCGCGGCGAGGTGCCAGGCGCGGCCGGGCCGCTGCTGCGCCTGGTCGACACCGACGCGGTGGAGCTGCGCGTGCGCGCGCCGGTGGCGCTGGCTGCCCACCTCGTTCCGGGACAGACCGTGGCGTTGGCGGAGACCGACACGCCGGGCACCATCGCCGCGGTGGTGCCGGTCGGCGACGAGGCCTCGCGCCTGCTCGAACTGCGTATCGCCTTGCCTGCGCCGCTGCCGGTGGGCAGCGCGCTGCAGGTCGGTCTGCCGGCGGCGACGCCGCGCGCGGTGGTGGCGGTGCCGCAGGATGCGCTGATCGCGCGGCGCGAGGGCAGTTATGTGATCCGGGTGGGCGAGACGGCGCAGGCCGAGCGCGTCGCAGTGGAAACGGGCGAACGCTTCGGCGATCTGGTCGAAGTGCGCCAGGGCATCGCCGCCGGCGACCGCCTCGTGGTGCGCGGCGGCGAGCGCCTGCAGCCGGGTCAGCGCGTGCGGCTGGCTACGGATGCGACCGCCGCACTCAATTGACGTAGCCGGCCAGGACGAACACCGCAAGCAGGGCGAGCCAGGCGATCATGCAGCGCCAGACCAGGCTGAGCGCGTCGCGCAGGGCTTCGGCCACGGCATCGCTGCCGGCCGGCTCGGTCGCGCTGTCGTCGTCGTGCGCCTCGACCAGTTCGGTCGCCACGCTGGCGCAGGCGGCCTCGCGCAGGAAACCGGAATCGAGTTGCGGGAAACCGCCGTGGCGCGCATGCCAGCTGCGCCACGCCAGGAGCACGGTATCGAAGTTGCCGACCACCGCCAACGCCAGCGCAAGCAGGTGCGCCGCCGGCCACTCCAGCACCGCGCGCAGGCGCGCGGCGCTCTCGCGCTGCCCCGTGGGCAGGGTTTCCTCGTCCTCGGCCAGTTGGGCGAGGCGGTAGAGAAGGGCGCCGGCCGGGCCCAGCAGCAGGAACCAGAGCAGGACCGAGAACCAGCGCTGCAGCGCCGCCACGAACACGCGCTCGGCGGCGCGCGGGGATTCGCCGGTTGCGGCCGGCATGAGCCGTTCCAGTGCGGCCTGGCGCGCGTCGGGATCGTCCGGCGCGGCGGCGGCTTCGACGTCCTGGTCGAGGTCGCGCGGGCCCCAGCAGTAGAACAACACGAGCACGGCGAAGACCAGGCCGGGCAGGCCGAACCACCAGCGCGTCAGCACGTCGTGCAGCAGGCCCGTGAGCAGCACCGGCAGGCCGACGCTGAGCAACAGGGCGAAGCGGCTGGCGTACCAGCCGGCCTTGGCGGGCGCCGCGAACCACTGGCGGAAGCCGTCGTAACGGCGCAGCTCCGCCAGCTGGGGCGCGAAGTGGCCGGCCACCAGGGCCAGCACCACCGCGATCAGGGTTGCCGACATGCGCGCGCCCTCCGTTGCTTCGACCCCGCCATCTTAGCGGGGCGGGCGGTGCCTGTTCAGTGCCGCGTCCACCCGCGCCGGCTCCAGATGTTCCAGCAGCCAGTCGCGCAGCAGCGCATGCGAGACCGAAATCGCGTGCGGCGGCTTCACCTCGCCCACCTGCAGCGCACGCTCCAGTTCGGACGGAGTGAACCAGCGCGCGTCCTCCAGCTCCTCGCCCAGGCGCAGTTCCCGGTTGCGCACCTCGGCGCGGAAGGCCAGCATCAGCGAGGCGGGGAAGGGCCAGGGCTGGGAACCGCGGTAGCTGCAGCCCGCGGCTTCGAGCCCTGTTTCTTCCTGTACCTCGCGGCGCAGCGCATCCTCCAGGCTTTCGCCTGGCTCGACGAAGCCGGCCACGGTGGAGTAGCGCCCGGCCGGCCACCAGGACTGGCGCGCGAGCAGGGCGGCATCGCCCTGGGTCAGCAGCACGATGATCGCCGCATCGGTGCGCGGGTAGTGCTCGATGCCGCAGCCGTCGCGGCTGCAGCGCGCGGTGTGGCCGGCGCGCTCGCGCCGGGTGGGCGCGCCGCAGGCGCCGCAGTGGCGGGACCGCGTCTGCCAGTGCAGCAGGCCGCGCGCGAACGCGAACACGCCCGCTTCGAAGGCATCCAGTTCGGCCGCGGCGCGGCGCAGGTCGATCCAGCCGTCGGCTTCGACGCTGCCGGTCTCGGCCGCGAGCGCGAACCAGGGCAGCTCGCCCTGCAGGCCAAGGAAGCTGGCCGAATCGAAGGCCACCGGCGGCAGATCGGACGCGGCGAGGCGACGCAGGGCGGTGCCGCCCGCTTCGAGCGCGGCGCGGCCTTCATCGTCCAGCAGCAGGATCGCGGCGCGTTCCCAGGCCGCACGCAGCCAGGCCGGGTCCTCGCGTCGCTCGCCGGCGCGGTCCAGCGCCACGCCCGCGAACGGCAGCGGCGCGCCCGCCGTGGCGAGCTGCGTCATACCGAGAACGAGCTGCCGCAGCCGCAGGTGGTCGATGCGTTGGGATTGCGGATGACGAACTGCGCGCCGCGCAGGCTTTCGCTGTAGTCGACCTCGGCGCCCATCAGGTACTGCAGGCTGAGCGGGTCGACCAGCAGGGTCACGCCCTCGCGTTCCAGGGCGAGGTCGTCCTCACCGCGCTCCTCGTCGAAGCTGAAGCCGTACTGGAAACCGGAGCAGCCGCCGCCGGTGATGTAGACGCGAAGCTTCAGGTCGGGGTTGCCTTCCTCGGCGATCAGCGCACGCACCTTGTGCGCCGCCGCATCGGTGAACCGGAGTGGCGCGTCGAGTTGCTGGTAGGAAAGCGAGTCGCCCATGGAAGCTCAGCCTGAACGTAGTACCGTCAACGTGGTGTCGCCGCGGCGCCGGTTCAAGCGGCGGCTTCCTTGCCGGCCTTGAGTTCTTTCACGGCTTCGGGCTTGGGCAACTGCTTCTGCGGCGCATCGCTGTGGATCAGGCGCCCGGTGATCATGGCGCCGGCGGCCATCTCCACCACCTTGTAGTGCACATTGCCCTCGATCCGCGCATTGGCCGCGAGCTGGATGCGGTTGCTGGCGTAGATGTCGCCGCGCAGCACGCCGTTGACCACCACGTGCGGTGCGCGCACCTCGCCCTCGATGCTGCCCTTTTCGGCCAGGGTCACGACCGACTCGGTGCCTTCCTCGGCCACCACCGCGCCGATGATCCGGCCCTCCACGTACAGCCCGCCCGAGAAGCTGACATCGCCGCGGATCAGCACCTGCGGACCGATGAGGGTGTCGACCGAACCGGCCGGTAGGGAGTGCTTGTGTTTCTTGTCGCTGCCGAACATGGCTCAGGCTCCTGCGGAGAGGGTGGATTGCCAGGGAAAGACGCGCTCCGTGGCCGATCCCTCCGAACGCAGGCGCACGCGCACCCGATGCGGGGTGAATCCGTCCGGCAGCATGACGCTCCCCTCCAACTGCTGGAAATACTTGAACGAGAAGGGTTGCGGGGCGGCCTCGTCGTGCTGCAGCAAGGCTGGCCACTCGAGGGTTTCGAGCTGGCCCGAACGCACGCCGTCCACGCTGAAGGTCAATTCCCCTTGACTGACCTTCGCCTTCTTCAGGTTCTGGGTAAGGGTAACAGTGTAGCGCCAGGCGCCGCCGCTGGCCGGTGCCAGGCTGAGGCTGTGCACGTTCAGGCCCTGGCGCTGGGCGCTGCCGCCGACCAGGCGTTCGTAGAAGGCGACATCCGCGCGCAGGGCGGCGATTTCCTCGTCGCGCTCGGCCAGGGTCTGCTGAAGTTCCACGTTGGCGCCGCGGCTGATCTGGTCCGAGCGCCGCAGCACGGCGATGCGCTGGCGCTGGCGCTCGATGCGCTCTTCGGCGGTCTGCAGGGCGCTGCGGGTGTCGTCCAGGTCGGAGCGGGCCCGCTCCAGGCCGGGCACGACCCAGCGCGCGGTCAGCCAGGCGGTGGCAAGCAGCGAGCCGAGCCAGAGCAGGGAGGCGACCGCCAGGGCGAAACGGGCGGCGGGTCGACGCGGGACGACGACGAAGCGGCTGGAGGGCGACGAGCGGGTCGACATGGGCGCGGTCGAAGGGCCCGACGCGAAAGGACTGCGATGTATAGCCAGCGACTGCGGTAGCGTCAAGCGCCCGCGGCCGCTACTGTGACCGCGGTTTCAGCTCCGTTGCACCCGCCACACCGGACGTCGCCATGCCCGATTCCGCCCTCGTCGCGCTCGCCCTGACCTTGGCCTGGCTGGCCGGCATCCGCGTCTACCTCACCGTGCTCGCGCTCGGACTGGCGACGCGTTTCGGCGCGGTGGAATTGCCGCCGCTGCTCGAGGTTTGCGGTTCGCCCTGGGTACTGGGCACGGCCGCCCTGCTCACCGTGGTGGAGTTTTCGGCCGACAAGATTCCAGGCGTGGACTCGTTCTGGGACCTGCTGCAGACCCTGGTGCGCATTCCGGCCGGCGCCCTGCTCGCGGCCGGGGCGGCCACGCCCGAGGGCATGGAGCTCAGCGGCCTGTGGCTTGGCATCGGGGCTGGTTCGGCCCTGGCCTCGCATGGGCTGAAGCTGGGCACGCGCCTGCTGGTGAACGCCTCGCCCGAGCCGGTGAGCAACTGGCTCAGTTCGGGCAGCGAGGACGTGGCCGCGCTCGGCTCGCTCCTCGTCGTGCTTTCCAACCCCTGGCTGGCGCTGCTGATCGCGGTGGCGATTCCGCTCAGCTTGGCGCTGTTGCTGTGGTGGATGATCCGTCGCTGGTTGCGCGCACGGCGCTCGGCTGCACTGGCCGGCGGGCGCTGACACATGTGTGACCTGCGCGTATAGTCCGTGGCACCGGGGGAAAAACGACGATGCGACCCAAGCCCGTGCCGGAGCCGAGCGACTCCGCCACCGCCGACCTAAGGCTCGCGTTCGAGCGCATGCTGCCGCGGCGCGCCGAGGCCTTGGCGCGACGCGGGCGTCTGTTCTGCGCCGAGGGCTGGGACATCAACGGCCTGCTGCTGCTGCACGAGGACGTCCAGCGCCTGACCGGCGCCGCCGGTACCTATGGCCTGCTGGAGACAAGCCAGGCGCTGCTGCGCCTGGAGCAGGTCCTGGCCGACTTCGTGAACCAGGAGCGCTTGCCCGACGCCGGCGCCAGCGCCCGCATCCAAGTCATGTTCGAGGGCCTGGGCGCGGCCCTGCCCACGCCACCGCCGAGTTCCGCGACGCCGGCGCCGGGCGCCGGCCCTCGC
>JANJTY010000405.1 GCA_024710865.1 Lysobacteraceae bacterium
CATCGAACCTCAGCGGTTGGTCAGCTGGATCTCGATGCGCCGGTTGCGCGCCAGCGCCGCCTCGCTGCCGCCGGCATCGAGCGGGCGGTGCTCGCCGAAGCCGTTGGCCGAGAGGCGCTGGGCCGGAATGCCCTGCGCCACCAGATACTTCACGATGGCGATGGCGCGCGCGCTGGACAGTTCCCAGTTGGAGGGAAAGCGCGCGGTGCGGATCGGCAGGCGGTCGGTGTGGCCGTCGATGCGCAGCACCCAGTCGAGGTCGGCCGGGATCTCGCGCTGGATCTGCTTGATCGTCTCGGCCAGGTGCGAAAGCTGCAGCAGGCCCTCCTCCGACAGCTCGTCCGAGGCGCTGGGGAAGAGCAGCCCGGAGGGCAGCACGAAGCGGTCGCCGACGATCTCGATGTCGCTGCGCGCGCCCAGCACCTCGCGCAGGCGGCCGAAGAACTCCGAGCGGTAGCGCGCCAGTTCCTGCACGCGCTGGGCCAGGGCCAGGTTCAGCTCGCGACCCAGTTCGTCCAGCTTGAGGTCCTTGGCGGCGATGTCGGCCTTGGCGGCGTCGAGCGCGGCGGTCAGCGTCTGCAGCTGCTCGCGCAGCGCCGCGAGCTGGCGGTTGAGCAGTTCGACCTGGGCCAGGGAGCGCTCGGACAGCTCGGTCTTGGCGGCGAGTTCGGTGCGGGTCTCGTCCAGCGCGATCAGGCGCGCGGCGATCTCGGCCTCGAGCTGGGTTTTCAGCTCGTTCAGCGCGGCCACGTCGGCCGCCAGGCGCGCGGCTTCGGCCTGCGCTCCGTCCAGTGCTTCGCGGGTCTGGCCGAGGTCGATGCCGAGCCGGTCGCGCTCCTCGCGCGTGCTGGCGAGCGAGGCCGACAGCTCGTCCACCCGCGCCAGCGCGGTGCTCCTGGCCTCGCGCTCCATCGACAGCGCCCGCGCCAGTTCCGCCAGCTCGGCGTTGAGCGAGGCGAGCGCCTTGTCGCGGCCGGAGATGGCGTCGGCCAGGGCGAACTGGCCGATGGTGAAGACCAGCAGCAGGAAGACCAGCACCATCAGCAGCGCGGCGAGCGCGTCGACGAAGCCGGGCCAGTAGTCGGTGCCGCGGCGGCGGCGCGCGGCGAGCGAACTCATTGCCGCTTCCCGTCCACCGCGGCGGCGAGCGTGCGCGAGAGCAGGCGGAACTCGGCGCGCAGGTCCTCGCTCATGCCGCCGCCCTGCTGCGCCATGGATTTGAGCGCGGCCTTCAGCTCGACCTGGCTCTCGGCCAGGCGCGCGAGCTGGGCATTGAGCTCGCCCAGCTGCTCGGTGCCGAGGCGCCGCTCGCGCTCGGAGTCGACCAGGGCGCGCTGCATGCGCTCCAGGCCATCGGCGGTCTGCTCCAGCAGGGCCTGCACGTAGGCCGGCACCGAGCCTTCGCCCTCGCCGCCGAGGCTGCCGGAGGACAGCCGCGTGCTGCCGGCCAGCCACTCCTCCAGTTCGTTGTAGAAGCGGTTGGCGGCGCGGCCGGACTGCAGGTCGAGGAAACCGATGATGAGCGAGCCGGCGAGGCCGAAGAGCGAGGTCGAGAAGCTGGTCGCCATGCCCGAGAGCGGCTCGCGCAGCTGCGCCTTGAGCGCTTCGAACATGGCCTGCGCGTCGGAGCCGGCGGAGAGCCCGGCGATGATGTCCGAGACCGAGGCGATGGTGCGCAGCAGGCCCCAGAAGGTCCCGAGCAGGCCGAGGAAGATCAGCAGCCCGACCAGGTAGCGCGAGAGGTCGCGCTGCTCTTCCAGGCGCAGGTAGATGGTGTCGAGCAGGGTGCGGCTGGAGGCGGGCGAGAGCGCGAGCTGGCTGCGTTCGCGCCCGGCCAGCAGCTTGGCCATCGGCGCCAGCAGCACCGGCGCCTCGGCCGGCGGGCGATCGGCCGGGCTGCGGCGGAAGGCCTCGATCCAGCGCACCTCGCCCTGCAGGCGCAGCACCTGGCGGATGTTGACCGCGATACCGACCGCGAACACCAGCAGGATCAGGCCGTTGAAAACCGGCGTGGCGGCGAAGGCCGCGCCCAGCGGCACGATCAGCAGGGCAGCCCCGGCCGCGACCACGGCGAGGAAGCCCAGCATCCAGAACAGGACGCGGATCGGTTGGCTCATCGGAGGCTCCCTGCGCAGGCGATCGAAACGGTCTCGACCCCGACCTTAGCGGAGCGGTTCCGGTCGCGCGACGGTGATCGCTCGCGCCTTCAGGCTGCAGCCAGCTTGCGCTGACGACGAGGCGCTCAGCGAGGCTCGAAGCCGTCGCCGAACACGCGCCTGGGCGCCTGTCCGACGCGTTCGTCGGAGAGCAGGTTCAGGTAGACCTCGAGGTTGGTATAGCCGGCGATGCCGGTCAGCGGCAGCGAGAGCTGGCTGCCGTTGTGGTCCGCGATCTGCGGGTCGAGCCCGAAGCCGGCGTGTTCGAGCTCGAAGGCGTCGGGCATGCCGTCGGCGTCGGCATCGGGTGGCGCGGATGGCGGGCTGGCCGGATCGAAATCGAGCGCGAAGGCATCCTCGGCCTCGGGCACGGCGCGGTCCAGTTCGAGGATGCTGCCGCTGGCGAGCCGCGCCATGATGCGGCGGTCCATCGGATCGTGCGGAAAGGCGCCGGCCCGCATCGGCAGGCTTTGCAGCAGGTCGTTGCCGGCGCTGTAGGCGATGGCGGGAAACGGGTGGCGTTCGCTGCGCAGATCGGCCAGGCCCAGGTTCGTGTTCGGCCCGCCCTGGTCGAAGTCGTTGCAGCAGTACGCCAGCTCCCAGTCCTGCCAGAGCGGCCAGCGGCTCATGCGGTTGTCGTTGGCGAACAGGCGGTTCTGCGCCACGCCCAGCAGGTCGATCGAGATCAGGCCGAAGCCGTGGCTCGGCCGCACCACGGCCAGGTTGCCGATCCAGTTCAGGTCCACCCGGTAGGGGCCGTTGGCCGGATTCGCATCGACGTCCGGCGTGTACCAGATGTTGATGCCCGGGTCCCACTGCAGGTTGTTCGACAGCTCGAGCTGCAGCGGATGCGCGGCGCAGTCGGCGAACGAGCCGGGTTCGTCCGGAAAGGCCGAGGCCTCGCAGGAGATCTCCGGCAGGCGTCCGCCCAGCCGGAACCAGAGGGTGTGGTGGATGCTGAGCTGGTCCTGGGGAAGATCCGGGTGCGAGTAGTTGAGCAGCATGCCGCCAAGATCGGCGTGGCCGCCGACGGTCTCGGCCAGGATCGAGTCCTGGATCGTTCCCAGCGAGGCCCAGGACAGCTGCGCCACCTCGTCCTGGGCGTGGGCGAAGGAGCTGCGGTCGATGATGAAGCGGCGGATGCCGTCCAGGCGCAGGGCGTCGTCGAGCGCTTCGCCACCGGGTGGTACGCCGCGATGAACGGCCGGTCGCGAGCGCAGGTGGCGCACGATCAGGTTGCCGCAGTCGTCGCGGTCGAAATGGCCGTCGCAGACCAGGCCGCGCACGATGATGCCGCCGGGCGAGGTCTGCCCGGCCAGGGTGATGTTCGGCGCGCGCACCCGCGCCGGCGCGTGGATCACGCCGCTGACCTTGAACAGCACGGTGCTGTGGGCCCGGCGCAGGGCCCAGTTCAGCGAACCGGGGCTGGTGCCGTTGGGGTCGGGCTCAAGGCTGGTGACATACACGACCTGGCCGCCGCGCCCACCGCTGGTGTCGGCGCCGAAGCCCTCGGCGCCGGGAAAGGCCGGTGGCGCGCCGGCCTGCGCCGCGGCGCAGGCCAGTCCGGCCAGCAGGAGCGCGCAGCGGAACGCTGGCATGGCGGGCCGGGCCGGTCGTGGGTGGCGACTCAGCGCTCGCCGGACTCCTGGGCGACGGGCGGCGCCTCGGTGCCGGCCGCTGCGCCCGCCGTTGCGGCTGCTGCGGCCTCCTGCTCGCGCTTGCGCCGCATGTTCTCGGCGACGAGCTTCATCTCCTCCGGCCCCATCAGCCCGGCGTCGCCGCGCGTGGTGCGCGAAATCCGCGCGGCCGCCAGGCCCAGGGTACCGGCCAGCATCAGGCCGAGTGCGGCCAGCAGCGAAAGCAACGCCAGTCCCATCGAGTGGGTGCGGAAGGCGATGGCGAAGCAGCCGAGCGCCAGCGCGAAGTAGATCCAGGGCATGGGCAGGGGCGGTGAGTCGACGGTGCGGCGCAGTCTAGCCCAAGCCGGCGCAGCCTGGCCGGCGCCGGGCTGTGAACAACGGCAAACCGCCTGCTCAGGGCGGGCAGCTGGCCGTCCAGCCGCGCAGGCGCGGCGCGCCCGCGACCACGTCGGTAGCGACCAGGTAGGCGCGGCCGTCGCGCGCCTGCAGGCGCGGAAAACCGGTGCCGCGGCCGCGGGGAAGGTCCGCCACCACGCCGCGCGCCTGTTCGCGCAGATCGGAGTCCAGGCAGGCCAGCCAGAGCCGCGCCTGCGTGTCGGTCTCGTCGAACCAGGCCAGCCACACGTGCCCGCGTTCGGCGGCAACCGCCACCCGCCCGGTCACGGCGTCCTGGGCGATTTCCAGCGGCGCGGCCAGCGCGCGCCCATCGGGGCCGAGCTCGGCCAGGCGCACGCGGGGGCGATCGGGGGCTGTGTACCAGGCCAGGAAGACGCGCTCGCCATGCGCGGCCAGGGCCGGCCCGTTGACGGGGCAGGCCGGCATCACCCAGCGGTCCGAATGTGCCTCCACGGCAGGTTGCCATGTCCCGTCCAGGGTACGCCGTGCGATGCGGATGTCGCGCACCTCGTCCGCATCGCGCCCTCGGTAAGCCAGCCACAGGCCCGAAGCCGTCAGGGTCGCGGCGGTGCCGCAGCAGTCGCAGGTGCGTGCGTCGAGCGGCCATTCGCCGCGCTTGCCGCCATCGCGTTCGAACACGGCGGCGCGCAGGCTCATGGCGCCGCCGTCGCTGCTGCCGTGGTGGGCCGCATGGCCTCCGCCGCCGGTGTTGCGGCCGTCCAGCCAGGCGATGCCGAGGGCGTCGTCGCCCTCACGCCAGAGCGAGGCGAAGCCGTGTTCGGTCGTGGTGCCGTCGTCGTGCACCGCACGCGGCTCGCTCCAACCCCCCTGCGCATCGCCGAGGGCCAGCTGCACGTCGTAGGCATAGGTGCCCTCGCCGTTGCGTACCAGCATGAAGGCGGCAAGGCCGCCATCGGGAAAGGCCAGCAGCGCGGGCACGTCGGCCCAGTTCACGAACCAGTTGCTGCCCTGCATGGCGGTGGCCGCTGCGTTCCAGGCCTGCCCGTCCCACCGCGCGTAGCGCAGGCGGTGGCCGCCGTCGAGCGGCTCGATCCAGCTCAGCAGCCAGCCGCCGCGGGCGTCGTCGACCAGTCCGGGCTGTGCTGCGCGGGTCTCGACCGGCAGCGGCCAGGGCTCGACCGTGATCGTGGCCCGTGCGGCGCCGGCGGCCTGCAGCGCCAGCAGCATCAGCAATGAGGACGTTCTCATCCATCGTTCTCCGGCGGCAGTCCCGCAGCTTCGCGCCGCAGCCGCTCCATGCGCTGGCGGAAGCGACCAGCCTCCCAGGCGAGAAATCGCCAGAGCGCATCGACCAGCACCGCCACCCCGAGACCGAGGATGGCGCCGCCGATGAAGAGCGCGTTGATCTTGGTGCCCAGGGTGTCGTGGCCGATGCCCATGCCGGTCAGGTCGATCAACCACGCTCCAACCACATAGTTGGCCCAGTAGATCGGTCCGACCGTGAGCGGGTTGGTGATGAACTGCAGCGCCGCCATCACGGTGAGGTTGCCGCGTACCAGAAGTGATGCAGCGAACGCGAGCGGCAGCTGGATGCCGTACAGCGGCAGCATCGACAGCACCGAACCGATGTAGAGCGCCGGGATCACGTGGGCGCGGCGGAACGACCACAGGTACGGTCTGCTGCGCGCAGCGTTGGCGAACCACTTGATGATCGGGTAGCGCGCCACGTTGGCGCGGCGCGGCAGGGGGCGCAGGAAGCGGCGCAGGCGACGCAGGCGCACGCGGTGTTCGTGCTGGTGCCGTTCCAGTTCTTTCTTCATGGGCGCAAGGTGGGAGCGATGGCGACGGCGTCGCCAGCGCGCAGTGTAGGGCCCCGAGGATGAATGTGGATCGGTGCCCGGCACGCGTCAGGCGGCGCTGCGCTGGCGCCGTCGCCGCTCCAGGTGCACCAGCAGGAGGGATATCGCGGCCGGCGTGACGCCGGGGATGCGCATGGCCTGCCCCACGGTCTCCGGCCGAACCGCGCGGAGCTTCTGCGTCACTTCGGCTGACAGCCCGGACAGCGCGGAGTAGTCGAACCCGGCCGGGATGGCCGTGGTCTCGCTGCGCCGCTGACGCTCGATCTCCTCGCGCTGGCGCTCGAGGTAGCCGGCGTACTTGACCGCGATCTCGACCTGCTCGGCCACGGCTGGATCGTCCACCCCCGGGGCCAGGCTGGGCAGTCGACAGAGGTCGGCATAGCCCAGTTCCGGTCGACGCAACAGGTCCAGCGCCGTGGTCTCACGTGCCAGCGCAAGTCCGAGCGTGGATTCGAATTCGCGCCCGAGGGCGTTGCCCGGCCCGGCCCAGAGCGCCCCAAGGCGCGCGGTCTCGCGCTCGATCGCCTCGCGCTTGGCGGCGAAGGCGGTCCAACGCGTCTCGCCCACCAGCCCGAGTTCGCGTCCGATCCCGGTCAGACGCAGGTCGGCATTGTCCTCGCGCAGCTGCAGGCGGTACTCGGCGCGCGAGGTGAACATGCGGTAGGGCTCGCTGGTGCCCTGCGTGATCAGGTCGTCGATCAGCACGCCGATGTAGGCCTGGTCGCGACGCGGGCTCCAGGCCTCCAGATCCCGCGCGCGGCGCGCGGCGTTGAGGCCCGCGATCAGGCCTTGTGCGGCGGCCTCTTCGTAGCCGGTGGTGCCATTGATCTGGCCGGCGAAGAACAGACCCTCGACCGCCTTGGTTTCGAGCGAGGCCTTCAGCCCGCGCGGGTCGAAGAAGTCGTATTCGATGGCATAGCCGGGGCGGGTGATGCGGGCCTGCCCGAAGCCGACCAGGCTGCGCACCAGGTCGATCTGCACGTCGAAGGGCAGCGAGGTGGAAATGCCGTTGGGGTAGATCTCGACCGCATTCAGGCCTTCGGGCTCGACGAAGATCTGGTGCGAGTCCTTGTCGGCAAACCGCACCACCTTGTCCTCGATCGAGGGGCAGTAGCGCGGGCCGATGCCTTCGATCTGGCCCGAGTACATCGGCGAGCGGTGCAGGGCGGCGCGGATGAGCTCGTGCGTGGCCGGTGTGGTGCGGCTGATCCAGCACGACACCTGGGCCGGGTGGTCGGCACGGCTGCCGAGGAAGGAGAACACCGGGCGCGGATCGTCGCCGGGCTGCTCCTCCATCGCGGCATAGTCGAGCGAACGCCCGTCGATGCGCGGCGGGGTGCCGGTCTTGAGCCGGCCTACGGAGAACGGCCCCTCGCGCAGGCGATGCGCCAGTGTGGTCGCGGGCGGATCGCCAGCGCGGCCGCCGTCGGCCTGGGCCTCGCCGACGTGGATTCGGCCGGCGAGGAAGGTGCCGGCGGTCAGCACCACCGATCCGGCTTCGATGCGCAGGCCGAGCGCGGTGCGCACCGCGCGCGCGCGGCCGCCTTCGATCTCGATGTCGTCCACCGCGGCCTGGAACAGGTCGAGGTTCGGCTGCGCTTCCACCGCACGCCGGATCGCCGCCTTGTACAGCGTGCGATCGGCCTGGCAGCGGGTGGCGCGCACCGCTGGGCCCTTGCGCGCATTGAGCGTGCGCCACTGGATACCGGCCGCATCGGCCGCGCGTGCCATCACACCGCCGAGGGCGTCGATCTCGCGCACCAGATGACCTTTGCCGATGCCGCCGATGGCCGGGTTGCAGCTCATCTGGCCGACCGTCTCGATGCTGTGGGTCAGCAGCAGGGTGCGGGCGCCGCTGCGGGCCGCGGCGAGGGCGGCTTCGGTGCCGGCATGGCCTCCCCCCACCACGATGACGTCATAGCGATTCATGCGTTCACTGCTTCGAAAAAGGGTGCGTGGCGGGCACCGTGGGTCGCCAGCGTCGGCCATCCTGGCCGCGCCAGGTGCCCCGGCCCGCGTCCGTCTGCCTCGGGCGCTTGCCCGTCCGCGGCGAGCCGTCCAAGGCGAGCATTATTCCGCAGCGTGGTGGCGACTGCGCGCGTGCACGCGCGGCCATGGCCGTCCTGCTGCGTCACCCGATCTGACCGCGGGCGGCGCTTGCGGTCCACTGGCGTCAGCACACCGCGGCGTCAGGGGCCCGCCCCGGGCTTCGTGGGGCGCAGAAAAGATCAGAAAAAACAATGCATTCCTGCAACCAGCCACACGCGTCCCGACGACTGGCGCACTTCTTGCTGACGCCTTGGCGCACCCGCCTCGACAGGCGCGTAGCGCTGACCGGAGGGCAGGGGCCGGTCACGTGCGATGCGGGGAAGCACGCCGGGTCCCGTCCCGGCACTCATTCGTCGGAGGGAGGTCGGCGCCCGGCGGTCTTTTGGAACAGGGGGAATCCAGGGGACCGTGTGCCGGGCGCCGAGCAACTGGGGATTCGGCGCGATCGCAGGGGCCTGGGGTTGCGCCGCTCTGCGTCGGAAAGCGACCGTTTGCGTCAGTCGCGGGTCGATCATGCGCCGAGCGCTCCCCCGCTGCAAGTCCCTCGCGCAAGAATTTACAAATGTTACAGCGCCCCCCGGCGATTACCGGCGAGCGCCGGTCTCGACCGGATTGGTCAGGGGTTCTCGCGCAGGAACCCAGGGCGTCCGCTTGGTTTCGGCCGGGCCGCCACGGCCGGGCACGGGAGACCGCGCCCACCTGCAGCCGCAGGTGGGGCGGACCCTCTCTCACGATCAGTCTTCTTCGCGCGAGTCGCGCGCGCTGCGGCGAGCCTCGCCGCGCGACGAACTGGATTCGCGCGGTTCAGGGGCCGAGTAACGCGGGGAAGGCGCCGACGGCGCCGAGCGTGGGCTCGTGTCGGGCGGCGAGTACCGGCTCGGCGCCGGCGCCATACGCGGCTCTGGACGCGGCGCGGCAGGTGCATAGGATCGCGCGGGTTCGCGTGCAGGTGCTGGGCCGCGCTGCATCGGTGGCTGGCTGCGCTCGCGGTAGGCAGGCGCTGCCGTCGTACTGCGCTCGTAGCGCGGCGACGGAGCCACGCGCTCGGGCGCTGAATAGCCGCGCGGCGGGCGGCTCTCGACCCGGGCCGGACCGGTTGGTCGCGGCGTGGACGTCCAGCCACGCTCGGCCGCTCGCGGCGTTGTGCTGGCGTCACGTTCGGTCGGACGCGGGCGGCGCTCGACCGGGATCGGCCGTTCGCGCGCAGCGGCATCCGGCGCGGTCCGCGGCGAGCGCGACGAGACCGAGTCGAGTTCGCGCCGCGTCGCGCCGCGCTGGGTCTCCGGACGCTGCACGCGGTAGCCCTCGTTGCGCGGCGGCGTGCGCGGCCCACTGCTCTGCGTCCGCGCCGCGTCGCGCGACGAGCGCGGATCGGGACCAAAGGCGCCGACGCGGGGATCCGCGCGGTAGCCGGTCCGGCTGCGGTAGTCGACCCCGCGCGGATCGCGGGCGTAGCGCGGTGCGTCGACGTCCCGGTAACGCGGACCGCGGGAGCGTTCGCGGCTCTCCCAGGCCAGGCGCTCGGCTTCGTTGCGGGCGCTGCCGTAGCGCGGCTCCGGATGCCAGTAGCGGTGGCTGGGGTAGGTGCGGTACCAGGGCTCCCAGTCGTAGTAGTGGTCGTGCCAGGCGTAGCGGTAGGGCGAGTACGGGAAATAGCGATGCGCGACGTCGAAGCGATGGCGCGTCCAGCCCGAGCTCCAGGCGAAGTAGCCGCGCGGAAAGTAGGTGACGCCGTAGTAGTAGCCTGGATAGTAGAACGGGTCGTGGTACCAGCGGCTGATGCCCCAGAACATCGAGTGGTAGGCCGGCCAGGCCAGGTAGCCCGGGTAGTCGTAGCGGTCGACGTAGCGATAGCTGGGCTGGCCGACATAGTAGTCGCCGTGGCCGTCGTCGCTCGCGGCGTAGTAGCCGTCGTCGTACTCGTCGTAGTAACGGGTTTCGTAGGTGGCGCAGCCGCCCAGCGAGAGGGCAAGCGCGAAGGCAAACAAACGGCGCAGCATGATGGCGGTTCCCCTTGGTCGACGCGCCGGGCCAGTCTTGGTGGAGGGCGGTGAATTACCCCTGAACTTTTCCGCTGCCGACTGAAGCGGCGCCAACGGTGTGGCGGCGTCCGCATCATGCGCCGTTTGGTCCGTGCCGTGCAGCCGTGCCGGGAGGCGGCGCCGGACTGAGACTTGCGTCGATGGCAGGCGGAACGCCAGCGGTGCTAGCGTGCGCCCCCGTCCTGCGCGCTTACGCCATGGCCCTGCACACCACCTCCCGCCGCTGGAAACTCGGCCTGCTGCTCGCCATCGTCACCGCCGTGATGTGGGCCACCCTGCCCGTCGCGCTCAAGCTCACCCTGGAGCAGGTCGATCCCTACAC
>JANJTY010000422.1 GCA_024710865.1 Lysobacteraceae bacterium
GGCTGGAGTACCTGCGCGAGCGGCCGGTGAGCCTGCGCTGGATCGAGCTGATGCGCACCGGCGACAACGCCGACTACTTCGCCCGCCATCACCTGCGTGCCGAGCACATCGAGACGCCGCTGCGCGAAGCCGGCTGGCGTCAGCTCGACCGCGCCCCCGATGCCGGCCCGGCGCGCGAGTGGGCGCATCCCGACTACGCCGGTCGCATCGGCATCATCGCGCCCTACGCGAAGGATTTCTGCGCCGGCTGCAACCGCCTGCGCGTCACCGCGCGCGGCGACCTGCGCCTGTGCCTGTTCGGCGAGTTCGGCAGCCCGCTGCGCCCGCTGCTGCAGCAGGACGCGCAGTTCGACGAGCTGCTCGCGCGCATCCAGACCCAGCTCGGCCTGAAGGCGGCCGGCCACGGCCTGCACCAGGGCAATACCGGCCTGACCCCGCACCTGGCTTCCATCGGTGGATAGGCGATCCATGCACGACCCCAGCTCAGCGGCCTTCCACATGGCCGACATCCGCAACAAGCGCCCCACCCGGCGCCGCGCCGTGGCGGTGGGCGAACTGGTCGCCGGACCGCTGGCCTATCCGCTGATCGTCGAGCGCCGCCTGCCCAAGGGCGATGCCCTGGTGATGGCCGAGATCGCTGGCCTGCAGGGCGCCAAGCAGGCCGCCAACCTGATGCCGCTCTGCCATCCGCTGATGCTGGAGTTGGTGCGCGTGCGCTGCGAGCCGGTGCCCGAACGCCACGCCATCCGCGTCACCTGCGAGGTCGCCACCGAGGCCCGCACCGGGGTCGAGATGGAGGCCCTGGCCGGCGTCAGCGCCGCCCTGCTCACCCTCTACGACCTGACCAAGCCGGTCGAGCCGGCGCTGCAGATCGAGGGCATCCGCCTGTTGTTCAAGGAGGGGGGCAAGAAGGGCCTGTGGCGGCATCCGGACGGGATGCGCGAGCAGGACGAGGCGCAGTACCGGCCGCGTGGCTTGGCGCGGCTCGAGGGCGTGCCGTGCGCGGTTGTAACCCTCAGTGACCGAGCGAGCGCAGCGAGCGAAGGCGCAGGCGGCGCAGCCGCCGTTGCCGCGTCAGCGGCCGACCGTGCAAGCGAGGGTGATTACCAGGACCGCGCCGGCCCGGTGCTGGTCGAGGCCCTGCGGCAGCTCGGCGCCCAGGTCGACGCGGCCGACATCCTGCCCGATGGCATCGAGCCCCTGGCCGCGCGCCTGCGCGCGCTGGCGGGGCAGGGCGTGCGCCTGGCGCTGTGCACCGGCGGCACCGGCCTTGGGCCGCGCGATCACACGCCCGAGGCCTTGCGCAGCCTGGGCGGACGCGAGGTGCCGGGCCTGGCCGAGGCCTTCCGCAGCGAAGGCGCGAAGTACACGCCGCTGGCCTGGCTGAGCCGCGCCATCGCCGTGCAGTTCGAGGGGCTTCTCATCATCGCCCTGCCGGGCAGCCCGCGCGCGGTGGCGCAGGGCATGGAGATCCTGTCGCCCCTGCTGGCGCATGCGCTGGCGATGATGGACGGGGAAGGGCACTGATGGCTGCTCGGATGCTCGGCTTCGATGAAGCCCTGGGCCTGATCCGCGCCGAGTGCGCGCCGCTCGGCGCCGAGCGCGTGGCGCTGGCCGATGCGGTTCGGCGCATCCTGGCCGAACCCATCGTCTCGGCGGTGGATCTTCCGCCCTTCGACAACACGGCGATGGACGGCTTCGCCCTGCGCTGCGACGGTGCCAGCCTGCCCGCCGGCAGCGAGTTCGCCGTGACCGGCCTCAGCGCGGCCGGCGATGCCGTCGCCCGTGCCGGTGAGGGCGCCTGGCGCATCATGACCGGCGCGCCGATACCGGCCGGCTGTGACAGCGTGGTTCCGGTCGAACAGGTCGAGGTGCTGGCCCAGGACGCCGAGGGCGCGCCGCGGCGCATCCGCCTGAGCGCCGACGTGCCGCCCGACCAGCACATCCGCCGCGCCGGCGAGGACGTGGCGCGCGGCGCGCGCGTGCTGGAGGCGGGATCGCAGGTGAATCCCGAAGCCCTGGCCCTGCTGACCGCGCTCGGCATCGAAGCGGTGGCGGTGCAGCGCCGCCCGAGCGTCGCCGTGCTCTGCACCGGGCGCGAGCTGGTCGACGATCCGGCAGCGCCCCTGGGCGAGGGCCAGATCCGCAATTCCAACGGGCCCTTCCTTGCCGCCGCGCTGCCGGCGCACGGCGCCGAGCCCAGCGTGCGCGAGACCGTGCCCGACACGGTCGAGGCGTTTCTCGCTGCACTGCAGCGTGCGGCGGACGCAGGAAGCGACATCGTGCTCAGCACCGGCGCGGTGTCGATGGGCGAGTTCGATTTCGTGCCCGAGGCCCTGGCGCGTTTCGGCGCGACGGTGATTTTCCACAAGGTGCGCATGCGGCCGGGCAAGCCCCTGCTGTTCGCGCGCCTGCCTTCGGGTGCGCTGTTCTTCGGTCTGCCCGGCAATCCGGTGTCGGCCGCGGTGGGCCTGCGCTTCTTCGTCGCCGCCGCGCTGCGGGCGATGCAGGGGCTGGCGCCGGAGGCCCCGCTGCGGGTGCCGCTGCGGGCGGGATGGAGCAAGAAGCCCGGCCTGCGTTTGTTCGCCAAGGCGCGCGTGGCGATCGACGCCGGCGGACAGGCGACGGTCGAGGTGCTGCAGGGACAGGAGTCGTTTCGCCTGGCGCCGCTGCTGCTCGCGAATGCCTGGGCGGTGTTGGCGGAGGATGCCGCCGCGCTGGGTGCCGGCG
>JANJTY010000196.1 GCA_024710865.1 Lysobacteraceae bacterium
GGCGACGGAAGTCGGTCAGCTCCGGGTTCTCGCCGTCGTCGAGGCTGGGCATCATCGGCTCGAGTGCCATGCCGCAGATCGGGCAGGTCCCCGGTGCATCGCGCACGATCTCCGGATGCATCGGACAGGTGTACTGGGTGCCCTCCGCCACGGGCACAGAATCGATCGCCGCGACCGGCTTCAGATAGCGGGCGGGATCGGCCACGAACTTGCCGCGACATCCGGCGGAGCAGAAACGGATGTCCTTGCCATCGTGCTGCGCCACATGCGGAGAGTCAGGCGCCACCGCCATACCGCAAACGGGATCGATCAGCCGGGCGACAGAGGACGCCGACTCAGGTTCGTGCGCACGAGGGTGGTCGTGGTCGTGGTCGTGGGAGTGGGCATGCCCGTGATCGCCGACGCCGTGCGCGTGAGCGCCATGGTTTGCGACCGCTTTGTCGTCGTGGGGCGATGGCACGGGTGTGGCGGGGCCGCCGGCTTTGTGATGGTTCGGCTTGGACGTCATGCTGACTCCTCCTGCGAGAGGGCGTTGAGGATGGGGCAGGCCTCGGCACGTCCATGACCCGGGCACGCCGTGATCAGGGCATGCAGGCCGACGCGAATTCGGTCTAGTTCAGCGAGGCGCTGCTCGATATCGTCCAGCTTGCGCTTGGCTGCATGCTTGACCTTGGCGATGTCGCGTTCGTCGCTCAGGGTCAGCAACTCGCGCACGTCGTCGAGGGAGAAACCCAGCGCCTTGGCGCGGCGAATGAAACGCAAGCGCTTCAGCTCGGTCACGCCATAGCGGCGGTAGCCCGAAGCCAGTCGCCCGGCGGGCGTCAGCAGCGCGTTGCGCTCGTAATAGCGGACCGTATCGATGGCGACGCCGGCCTGCTGCGCAAGCTGGCCAATGCTCATGGTGGACATGACGGTTCTCCGGGACACGAACAGTCTGAAGTATGGACCCGGGTCCAGAGTCAAGCCCTGAATGGGATACCGACATGACCTGCCCCGATCCAGTGCGCCCTGCTTCACGGGCTCGATCCATACGGCGACGATCCGGCGCCGCACTGCGGCTTCCGCACGCGTCGCAGGACTTCCATCGCGAATTTGACCCAAGTCAATGGTTCAGGGCTGCGTACGGCGTAGGGTCGCTCCATGCGCCGCTCTCCCCACCGCCGTTGGCAGTCCCGCATCGCCCTCTTGGCGCTGTTCGGACTGCTGTGGACGCAAGTCGTCATCGCTGGTCATGGACTGTGCGTACACGAGTTGGCCAAGTGGAGCAGTCCGCCTCAAGCGAGCGGACACGTCCTCGACTGCCACGACGACGCCAAGCGCGCCGTGCCCGACGCAGACGCGGCGGCCTGCGCTGCCCACTGCAATCAGGGCGACCAGCGTCATGAAACGGCCCGCGCGCCCTTGGCCATGGCACTGCCGCCCGAGCCGCTGTTCCCGCGGGTGACGAATCGCGGCGCCGAGCCGATCGCTTCGCGCTCGCTCCGCGAACCCGTCGTGAGACGACATGGGCCGACTGCCCATCCCACACCGTTGCTGCTGATCTAGCCAGCACGCCTGTGCCGCGGGCGCGCTGTCGCCCGCCTTCCGAACCCTGCGCGTGCCTCATCGCGCAGCGACCAGTTGGATCCGCCGTAGCTCAAGGCAGACGACGCAACACGCGTTGCATGCGACCTCGACCGTCGCATGGTTCTGCGGCTTGACCTGCGCGCGACACACAGGTTTACGGTGCCCGCATGAAGCGAATCCGCTCCGGCCTCAAGGCCCAGCCTGCGCCGCGACGGCTCAGGGAATCCGGACTGCTGACCTTGAGCCAGCTGGCCGCCGCTGCTGACGAAACCGTGCACGCGGTGCGCTACTACCTGCGCGAAGGATTGCTGGCCCCGAGCCAGGTCGCCGTCAACGGTTACCGGCTGTTCGACCAGCGCGCGCAGTCTCGGTTGCGATTCGTCCGTCGCGCGCAGCGGCTCGGCTTCTCCCTCAGCGAGATCCGCAGCTTCATCCACGACGCGGACCGCGGCGAGGCACCGTGTCCGCGCGTGCGGCAGATCCTCGATGCGCGTTTGCCGCTGATTGGCCAGCAACTGACCGAAATGATGCAGATGTTCGAGCGCATGAGACGCGCGACGCGCCGATGGCGCCGTCATCCGGACCACGTCCCGATTGGCCACGAGGTATGTCGCCTCATCGAAACCGAGCCGGACGAAGCCAGCCCCGCACCCGCCCGGCCCCGGGGCAACCCGCCAGCCAAGTGATCCCGACGGAGGATTCCATGCAGACGCACAACGATCCCGACTCCCGCACGACGTCGACGCCTTCCACACCGCCGCAGCACTCGTCGATGCGCTGGGTCTTCTGGAGCTTCATCGCCATCGCCGCGTACTTGCTGTGGACCGAGCATCGAGCGCATCTGCTCGCAGGGCTCAGCTGGTTGCCCTACCTGCTCATTCTGGCGTGCCCGTTGCTCCACGTGTTCATGCACCGCGGTCACGGCGGTCACGGCGCTTCCACCGGCACAGATGCGACGCACTCTCGACGCGAGGACTGATCCATGAGCGCGATTCCCGGCTACGGCCTGTGGACCCTGGCGATCCTCAATGCCGCGTTCTTCATCTTCTTCGCCTGGAGCTTCTACAAGCCGCTCAACGCCCGCGACTGGCGCAGCTTCGGCCTGTTCTCGGCCTTCATCGTCGCCTTGTTCGCCGAGATGTACGGCTTTCCGCTCACGCTGTTCCTGCTCTCGGGGTGGCTCTCGTCGCAGTTTCCCCAGGTCAACTGGCTCACTCATGACGCCGGCCACATCCTCGAAATGATGTTCGGCTGGCGGATGAATCCGCACTTTGGCCCGTTCCACATCGCCAGCTTCGCCCTGATCGGCGGCGGCTTCTGGCTGCTCTCGGTCGCCTGGCCGGTGCTGTACCGGGCCCAGCGCGATGGCCGGGTGGCACGCGAGGGGCCGTATGCACGCATTCGGCACCCGCAGTACGTCGGCTTCTTCCTGATCATGACCGGCTTCCTGCTGCAGTGGCCGACCCTGCTGACGCTGGCCATGTATCCGGTACTGGTATGGGTCTATGCGCGTCTGGCTGTTGCCGAGGAACGCGACAGCCTGACGCGCTTCGGCGAGGCCTACCGGGAGTACATGGCGAGCGTGCCGCGATTCGTGCCGGGCCGCCGACCGACGGAACTGGTGCAATGAGCGCAGCCACCGCGAGCCGGGTGTGGCCGATCAGGGACATGCTCTCCGAAGGCTGTGCGCGCACCCTGGCGGCCACGGTTGCCGGCCTGCCGGGCGTCAGCGCAGCCGAGGCGAACTTCGCAGCCGGCACCCTACGCGTGACGTATGCGCGCGACCGCGTTCGACCGGCCGAGATCAGCGCCGCGATCCGCGCTTGCGGCTTTGCCTGCCGCGAACCGCAGCACGCGGTGCGCGGCAGACACGCCGGTCACGATCACCACGCCTCCGCGGACGTCGCCAGCAGGCATGATCGACATGCCTCGGCGCACTCTGCCGCGGGCGTCGTCGCGGACGTCCACGACGGCATGCACCACGGTCACGACCTGCATGCTGCCGCCCGCGACATGCGACGGCGGTTCGTGATTGCGCTGGTCTTTGCCGTGCCGCTGTTCATCTGGTCCCCGATGGGCCTGATGAGCCCCCCGCCGACACCGTTCGGCCTGACCCACAACGTCTGGTTGTGGCTGCTCGCCAGCGGCGCGGTGCTGTATCCGGGCTGGCCCTTCTTTGCGGCAGCGATCCGTTCGCTGCGTCGGGGCGTGCTTGACATGGCGGTGCTGGTGCTGCTCAGCGTCGGCACCGGCTATGGCTTCAGCCTCGGCGCGACCTTCCTGTTCGAGGGCCCCAACTTTTACGAAGCCTCCGCGGTGCTGCTGACCTTCATCCTGCTCGGCCACTGGCTGGAGATGCGTGCCCGCGCCGGCGCGTCCGATGCGATGAAGGCGCTGCTCCAGCTCTCGCCGCCGCGCGCCGTGGTCAGACGGCAGAACGAGGATGTCGAGATTGCCACCGACGACGTGCAGGTCGGGGACGTGGTGGTCGTGCGGCCTGGCGCCAGGATTCCTGTCGATGGCGAGGTCATCGAGGGCCAGTCCCAGGTCGACGAGTCGATGCTGACCGGCGAGTCGATGCCGGTCAAACAGGGCCCCGGCGACAAGGTGGTGGGCGCCAGCATCAATCGCAGCGGCGCGTTCACCTACCGGGCGACCAAGGTCGGCGCCGATACCGCACTGGCGCAGATCATCAAGCTGGTGCAGGAAGCGCAGAACTCCAAAGCACCCGCGCAGCTGCTGGCCGATCGCGCATCCCAATGGCTGGTGCTGGCCGCCATCGTGATCGGCCTGCTGACCTTCGCCGTGTGGTTCTGGTCGCTGGGTCAAACCCTGCTGTTCGCGCTCACCTTGA
>JANJTY010000649.1 GCA_024710865.1 Lysobacteraceae bacterium
GCAGCATCTTGCACTCGTTCGGCTGCGGCTCCTTGACCTTGATGATCATCTCGGCGCGCTCGAAGATCTCCTCGGGGCGCTCGACGATCTCGGCGCCGGCCTTGAGGTACAGGTCGTCGGTCAGGCCGATGGCCTTGCCGCCGTCCTTCTGCACCATCACCTGATGGCCGTGCGCGACCAGTTCGCGCGCGCCGGCCGGGGTGAGGCCGATGCGGTATTCGTGGTTCTTGATTTCCTTCGGTACGCCGATGCGCATGGCTGGAAGTCCGTGGTTTGGGTGATGGTCAGTCGGTGGCCTGGATCGCGGCGGCGAGGCGCTCCACGATGCGGCCGATGTGGCCGCGGTCCAGGATCAGCGGCGGGGACATGGCGATGATGTCGCCGGTGACCCGCACCATCAGATCGTGGTCGTGGAAGCAGCGGGTGAACACCTCGTAGGCCCGCGCGCCGGGCGCATTATCGCGCGGCTTGAGCTCGATGCCGCCGATCAGGCCGAAATTGCGGATGTCGATGACGTTGGGCAGGCCGCGCAGGCCGTGCAGGGCGTCCTCCCAGGCCTGGCCCAGCTCGATCGCGCGCTGGAACAGGCCTTCCTCGCGGTAGGTGTCGAGCGTGGCGATGGCGGCGGCGCAGGCCACCGGATGGCCGGAATAGGTGTAGCCGTGGAACAGCTCGATCATGCCGGCCGGGCCATGCATGAAGGTGTTGAAGATGGCCTCGGAGGCGAACACCGCACCCATCGGGATCGAGCCGTTGGTCAGGCCCTTGGCGGTGGTGATGAGGTCGGGCGTGACCTCGAAACGCTGGCTGGCGAAGGCCTCGCCGATGCGGCCGAAGCCGGTGATGACCTCGTCGAAGATCAGCAGGATGCCGTGTCTGTCGCAGATCTCGCGCAGGCGCTTGAGGTAGCCGACCGGCGGCAGCACCACGCCGGCGGAGCCGGAGATCGGCTCGACGATGACCGCGGCGATGGTCGAGGCATCGTGCAGCGCGACCAGGCGCTCGAGATCCTCGGCCAGCTCGGCGCCGTGCTGCGGCAGGCCGCGCGAGAAGGCGTTGCGGCCGATGTCGAGGGTGTGGCGGAGATGGTCCACGCCGGCCAGCAGGGTGCCGAAGGCCTTGCGGTTGTTGACCAGGCCGCCGACCGAAATGCCGCCGAAGCCGACCCCGTGATAGCCCTTCTCGCGTCCGATCAGGCGCGTGCGCTGGCCCTCGCCGCGCGCGCGGTGGTAGGCCAGGGCGATCTTGAGCGCGGTGTCCACCGACTCCGAGCCGGAGTTGGTGAAGAAGACATGCTTGAGCGGATGCGGCGCGATCTCGGCCAGGCGCTCGGCCAGCTCGAAGGCGAGCGGATGGCCCATCTGGAAGCTGGGCGCGTAGTCGAGCCTGGCGATCTGCTGCTGCACCGCCTCGACGATGCGCGTGCGCGCGTGGCCGGCATTGCAACACCACAGCCCGGCGGTGGCATCGAGCACCTCGCGCCCGTCGTCGCTGCGGTAATGCATGCCCTCGGCCGAGACCAGCAGGCGCGGCCGCTGGCGAAACTGGCGGTTGGCGGTGAAGGGCATCCAGTAGGCCTGGCTCAGGCTCTCTGGGCCGTGGCTGGGAGCGGAAACGCCCATGCGCGCCTCGGGGTTCGGGAAGGGTGCGGGAACGCTAGCAGTGTTGAAAAAACTTTACAACGGAGCGCGGTCATGCCTGCGCGCGCAGCACCCGGCCTGCGCCGTTGATTTCAGCTCCCTGTATCGCTGCGCCGCGGACGCCGCACGGGCGGGGCCAGCCCCGCGACGATTGACCGGGAGCGGGGTGGGTGTTAAGTATTCCGCATCATTCCAGCGGCAGATCGATGGACATCGGCGCACGACTGCAGGCCATCCGCACCGCCAAGGGCTTGAGCCAGCGCGAGCTGGCCAAGCGCGTGGGCGTCACCAACAGCACCATCTCGCTGATCGAGCAGAACAAGGTCAGCCCCTCGGTCAGCTCGCTCAAGAAGGTGCTGGATGGCATCCCGATCTCGCTCTCCGACTTCTTCACCCTGGACTTCATCCCCGAGTCCGAGGACAGCCCCTTCTTCCCGCCCGCGCAGCAGCCCGACGTGGGCAGCGAGGGCGTGCACCTGCACTTGATCGGCAAGAGCCGCACGGCGCGCCAGATGTGCATCCTGCGCGAGGTCATGCCGCCGGGCACCGACACCGGCGCGGACATGCTGCAGCACGAGGGCGAGGAAGGCGGCGTGGTGGTGCAGGGCCGGGTCGAGGTCACCGTCGGCGAGCAGGTCCGCGTGCTCGGACCGGGCGACGGCTACTACTTCGAGAGTCGCGTGCCGCACCGCTTCCGCAACATCGGCGAGGAGGAGGCGATCATCGTCAGCGCCAATACGCCGCCGACGTTCTAGGTTCGGGATGAGCCGGAGCAGGTGTGCCGCGGATGAACAGGGATGGACACGGATGGACACGGATAAGAGCGGATAGAGCGGATAGAGCAATTGGACCGGATAGGAGCGCACGAGAGCGATCAGGAGCGGAGACGGAGACGGGAGCGCATTAGTGCGATGGACGAGTGCTCTCGAACTGGAGGTCCACCCCGAGATCCGTTCGTGGTGAGGAGCCATCGAGGGCAGCGCCGCAGGCGCTGCATCGAGAGGGCGTCTCGAACTACGTGGCGCGCGGATCGAGATGCCGTCTCGTTCGATCGCTGCGCGATTGCCTCGACGACTCCTCACCGCGAACGGGACTCGAACACGCGGTCTCAACAACCCAGGAAACGGACAGCATGACCACCACCCGCCCCACCACCCGCGAGGCCTGGCAGGCCCGCGCCGATGCGCTTGTCCTGCGCACCCAGGCCTTCATCGACGGGCGCCATGTCGATGCCTTCGACGGCCGCACCTTCGACTGCGTCAGCCCGATCGACGGGCGCGTGCTGGCCCGCATCGCGCGCTGTGGCGCGGAGGATGTCGAGCGCGCGGTCAAGGCCGCGCGCGCCAGCTTCGAGTCCGGGCGCTGGTCGCGCGCGCGGCCGGCGCATCGCAAGCGCGTGCTGCTCAAGCTGGCCGACCTGATCGAGGCCCACACCGACGAGCTGGCCCTGCTCGAAACCCTGGACATGGGCAAGCCGATCGGCGATTCGCTCAGCGTCGACCTGCCGGCCACGCTGCGCTGCCTGCGCTGGACCGCCGAGGCCGTGGACAAGGTCTTCGGCGAGGTCGCGCCGACCGGCCTGGACGAGCTTGGCCTGGTCACGCGCGAGCCGCTCGGCGTGATCGCCGCCATCGTGCCCTGGAACTTCCCGCTGCTGATGGCGATGTGGAAGCTGGCGCCGGCGCTTGCCGCGGGCAATTCGGTCGTGCTGAAACCCTCGGAGAAATCGCCGCTGACCGCGCTGCGCCTCGCCGAACTGGCGGCCGAGGCCGGCCTGCCGAACGGCGTGCTCAACGTGCTGCCCGGATTCGGCCGGGATGCGGGCGAGCCGCTCGCCCTGCACATGGATGTCGATGGCCTGGTCTTCACCGGCTCGACCGCGATCGGCAAGCACCTGCTGCAGTGCGCCGGTCGCTCCAACCTCAAGCGCACCTACCTCGAATGCGGCGGCAAGAGCCCGAACATCGTCTTCGCCGACGCGCCCGACCTGGAGGCCGCGGCCAAGGCGGCGGCGGTCGGCATCTTCTACAACCAGGGCGAGGTCT
>JANJTY010000657.1 GCA_024710865.1 Lysobacteraceae bacterium
CGATCGCGGCCGTGCTTGCCGCACTGCTGCTCGGCTGGGCCTGGGTCTGGGATCCGCTGCAAGTCGCGCTCGCGCAGGAGCGCCAGCGCGTGCAAGCGAGCGAGGCGGCCTGGCTGCGCATGCAGCGCCTGGCGGACGACGTGCGCCGCCTGCGCGCGGCCGCGCCAGCGGCGCCGGCGCCGGTCGCCGGCTCGCTGCTGGTGCGGGTCGATGCCAGCCTCACTGCCTCGGGCATCGGCGGCAGCGTGCTGCGCGTTGATCCACTCGAATCCGGCGCCGTACGGGTGCAGTTCCAGGCCGTCGATTTCGATGCCCTGGTGCGCTGGCTGGAGGCGCTGGCCGCGCGCGACGGCGTGCGCGTGGACGAGTTCGGTGCGCAGCGCGTCTCGGCTGGACGGGTCGACGCGCGCGTCGTGCTGGGCGAGCCGGGGGCCTGATGCGGCGCCTCGCCCTCGGGCTCGCCGTGGTGCTGGCGATCGTCGTCGCGGTGGTGGCCCTGTTCCCGGCGCGGGTCGCGCTCGATCTGGTCCTGGCACCGGAATCGGGACTGGTGGCGGAGCAGGTCTCGGGCACGGTCTGGACCGGCCGCATCGGCGATCTGCGCCAGGGCGGGCAGTACCTGGGCGCGCTCGACTGGCGCTTGCATCCGCTGCCGCTGCTGCGTGGGCAGGTCGCGACCGACCTGCGCCTGGCGGGCGGCGAGATCGGCCTGCAGGCCTCCCTGCTGCGCCGCTCCGCCAGCGAGCTGGACATCACCGATCTGGTCGCCGACCTGCCGGCCGCCGCGCTGGCGCCGGTGATCGACCTGCAGGCGCTGGAACTGCTCGGCCGCATCGAGCTGCGCTTCGAGCGCATCGAGCTCCTGCACCTCTGGCCGCGCCGGCTCGCCGGCGAAGCCATCTGGCGCGACGCGCGCGTGGCGGGCGCGGCCGAAGCCCGCCTGGGCGAGCTCGTCGCCGCCTTCGAAACCAGTGACGACGGGCGCCTGCACGGCACGGTGCGCGACCGCGGCGGGCCGCTCGCGCTCGACGGTCGCTTCGAGATCGGCCTGCGCGGCTACGAGGTCCATGCCGAGCTGCGCGCCCCGCCGGGCGAGCGCAGCCTGCAGGAGGCCCTGCAGTACATCGGCGAACCCCTGCCGGACGGCGGCCGGCTGCTGCGGGTCGAAGGAGGCCCGAGTTCATGAAACAACCCGATCCGGAGTTCCTCGACCAGGCCCTGGCCGTGGCGCGCCGCGCCGCGCAGGCGGCGGCCGAGGTGATCGCGCGCCACTACCGCAGCGAGCTGGCGGTGCAGACCAAGGCCGATGCCAGTCCGGTCACCGTCGCCGACATCGAATCCGAACGCGCCATCCGCGCCGTGCTGGGCGAGGCCTATCCCGAGCACGCCATCTACGGCGAAGAGCAGGGCATGGACGCGCGCGCCAGCGACTGGCTCTGGCTGGTCGACCCGATCGACGGCACCAAGAGCTTCGTGCGCGGCTACCCGATGTTCTCCACCCAGATCGCGCTGATGCACCGCGGCGAACTGGTGCTGGGTGTGTCCTCGGCCAGCGCCTTCGGCGAAACGATGTGGGCGCGGCGCGGCGGCGGCGCCTGGTTCGAGGGCCGGCGCGTACACGTGGCGGACACACGCGAACTCGCGGCGGCCTCGGTCTCGACCGGCAACCTCAAGTCGCTGGCCGCCTCGCCGGCCTGGGCGCGCCTGGCCGAGGTCATCCTTGGCAGCAACCGCATCCGCGGCTATGGCGACTTCTACCACTACCACCTGCTCGCGCGGGGAGCGCTGGACGCGGTGATCGAAAGCGACGTGAACATCCTCGACATCGCCGCCCTGGCGGTGATCGTGCGCGAGGCCGGCGGCGTCTTCACCGACCTCGACGGGGGCGAGCTGAACCTCGACACGCGCAGCGTGCTGGCCGCGGTGCCGGCCTTGCACGGCGGCCTGCGTCAGCGTTTCGCGGGGTGGCGCGCATGAGCAAGGAACCGCCCAAGATCCACGGCGTGCAGGAGATCGACTTCGGCGGCCGCTTCCAGGTCGAGCGCCTGGATCTGGAGTTCGCCAACGGCGCCCGGCGCACCTACGAGCGGCAGAAGTCGCGCGGGCGCGGCGCGGTCATCGTGGTGCCGATGGCCGATGCCGAGACCGTGCTTCTGGTGCGCGAGTACGCCTGCGGTCTGCACCGCTACGAGCTGGGCCTGGTGCGCGGCCGCATCGATGCGGGCGAGTCGCCGATCGAGGCCGCCGACCGCGAACTCAAGGAAGAGGCTGGCTTCGGCGCGCGCCGCCTGCAGGTGCTGCGTTCGATCTCGCTGGCGCCGGTCTACATGTCGCACCAGACCCACCTGGTGCTGGCCGAGGACCTCTACCCCGAGCGCCTCGAAGGCGATGAACCGGAAGAGCTGGAGGTCGTGCCCTGGCGACTCGACCAGCTGCACGAGCTCATGCTGCGCGAGGACTGCTCGGAAGGCCGCACCCTGGCGGCGCTCTTCATCACGCGCGAATTCCTGCAGCGGAGGCCGGCATGAACCGGGACCTGGAACTGGATCGTCTGGCAAACCCCGTGCTTGAACGGGTGCGCGCCGCCGGTGCCGCCATCCTGCGAATCTATGCCGGCGAGTTCGCGGTGCAGGACAAGGCCGATGCCTCGCCCCTGACCGAGGCCGACATGGCCGCGCATCGCATCCTGGTCGAGGGCCTGTCCGGGCTCGAACCGCGCCTGCCGGTGCTGTCGGAGGAGTCGGCCGAGGTGCCCTGGTCGCGCCGCGGTCAGTGGCGGCGTCACTGGCTGGTCGATCCGCTCGACGGCACGCGCGAGTTCGTCAAGCGCAATGGCGAGTTCACCGTCAACGTGGCCCTGATCGACGGCACGGAGCCCGTGCTGGGCTGCGTCTACGCGCCGGCGCTGGAGGCGCTGTACATCGCCTGGCGCGGCGGCGGCGCCTGGCGGATCGAGCCCGACGGCACCCGGCTTGCGCTGTCCACCCAGCGCCCCGCGCCGCGCCCTCTGCGCGTCGCGGCCAGCCGTTCGCACCTCGATCCGCGCACCCAGGCCCTGCTCGATCGCATGGGCGAGTGCGAGCGCCACGGCATGGGCTCCTCGCTCAAGTTCTGCCGCATCGCCGAGGGCCGCGCCGACGTCTACCCGCGCTTCGGCCCGACCTCGGAATGGGACACCGCCGCGGCCCAGTGCGTGCTGGAACAGGCCGGCGGCGCGGTGCTCACCACCGCCGGGCAGCCGCTGCGCTACCGCCGCGGCGAATCGATCATCAATCCCGACTTCATCGCGCTGGGCGATCCCGCGCTGCCCTGGCGCGACTGGCTGGGCGAACCGGAATGAGCGCGCGCCGCATCGAGGACCTGCTCGCCATCATGGCGCGCCTGCGCGACCCGCAGGGCGGCTGTCCCTGGGACATCGAGCAGGATTTCGCCAGCATCGCGCCCTACACCATCGAGGAGGCCTACGAGGTCGCCGACGCGATCGACCGCGGCGACTTCGACGACCTGCGCGAGGAACTGGGCGACCTTCTGCTGCAGGTCGTGTTCCACGCCCGCATGGCCGAGGAACAGGGCCGCTTCGACTTCGCCGCCGTGGTCGCGGCGATCTGCGACAAGATGGTCGCGCGCCACCCGCACGTGTTCGGCGATGCCGAGGTCGCCGACGCCGCGGCCCAGACCGTCGCCTGGGAAGAACACAAACGTCGCGAGCGCGAGGCCAAGGGCCGCAGCGGCGGCCTGCTCGACGCCGTGCCGCGCGGCCTGCCCGAATGGCTGCGCGCGCACAAGCTGCAGAAGCGCGCCGCCAGCGTCGGCTTCGACTGGCCGGACATCGCGCACGTGCTGGCCAAGCTCGACGAGGAGCTGGCCGAACTGCGCGATGAACTCGACGCCCCGCAGCGCGACCGCGAACGCATCGAGGAAGAGCTCGGCGACCTGCTCTTCGTCTGCGTCAACGTCGCGCGCCACACCGGGGTCGACTTCAGCCGCGCCCTGCGCCGCACCAACGCCAAGTTCGAAAGCCGCTTCAAGGGCATCGAAGCGCGCGCCGCCGCCGCGGGTGTCGAACTCAAGGACACCGGGCTGGAACAGCAGACCGCGTGGTACCTGGAGGCGCGGGCGGAGGAGCG
>JANJTY010000223.1 GCA_024710865.1 Lysobacteraceae bacterium
CGCCCACTGGCATCTGTTCGGCAGCGCCGAGAGCCTGCCCGACGCCGTCGCCAGCGCGCCCGAGACCGAGCTGCGCCTGTTCCTGCGCGGCACCCTGAACGAGGCCGTGCCCGAGCAGGGCATCGCCATCATCGCCGACGAGCAGGGCGTCGACCGCGCCTACCGCGTCGGCGACGACCTGCCCGGCGGCGCACGCCTGGTCGCGGTGCATGCCGCGCGCGTGCTGATCGACCGCGCCGGCCGGCGCGAGGGCCTGAGCCTGCGCAGCGACCTCGAAGCGCCCGTCCGCAGCAGCGGCAGTGGTGGCGGTGCCGCCCTGCCCGGCACGCGCCGCAGCGGCACGCCGACGGTCTACGCCGAACAGCAGCCCTTCGCCCTGCCGCCGCTCAACCTCGGCGTGCCCAACCTCGAGCAGGTGCGCGACGCGGCCCTGCCCGACGTGGCCGAACTGGCCAAACAGGTCGGCGTGCTGCCGGTGCTGGAGAACCAGCGCATGATCGGCGTGCGCCTCACCGTCGGTCGCGACTCCGACCTGCTGACGCGCTATGGCCTGCGCGCCAGCGACGTCATCACCGCGGTCAACGGCATTCCGCTCGATGGCCCGGCGCGGCAGCAGGAGCTGCTCGACTCGCTGCGCGGCGGGCGCTCGATCACCCTCACCCTGCGGCGCGACGGCGCCACCCAGGAACTGCAGCTCTCACGCTGAGACCCCCATGCCCATGCACCGACTCGCCCTCGTCCTGCTGCTCGCCCCGCTCGCCGCCTCGGCCCAGGCCCCGCGCGTGTTCCCGCCCGAGCCGGGCGATCCGGGCACCACGCGCCAGGCCGCGCCCAGCAACGCCGCGCCGGAAGTGAACGTACAGCGCAGCGGCGAGCGCCACACGCTCAACCTCAAGGCCGCCGACATCAACGTGCTGATCTCGACCGTGGCCGAGATCACCGGGCGCAGCTTCATCGTCGACCCGCGCGTCGAAGGCCGGGTGACGGTGATCTCCGAGCGCCCCATGGACACGGACGAGGTCTACGCCACCTTCGAAGCCGTGCTGCGCACGCACGGCTACGCGGTGGTGCGCTCGGGCAGCATCGACCGCATCGTGCCCGACGCCATCGCCACGCGCGAAGCGCCGGCCGAGGCCGCCACGCCGGACAGCCCGGTCACCCGCATCATCCCGGTCAAGCACGTCTCCGCCCTGGAGCTGGTCAACCTGCTGCGCCCGCTGCTCGCGCCCGAGGCGCAGCTGAGCGCGCACCCGGACAGCAACAGCCTGCTGGTTTCCGACCGCGCCGCCAGCGCCGAGCGCCTGGCCCGCATCGTGGCGCGCATCGACACCGCGGCCGACGCCGAGGTCGAGGTCATCGCCCTGCGCCACGCCAACGCCAGCGAGGTCGCGCGCACCCTCGGCCTGCTCGCCGCGCCGCCGGCGCCGGGCCAGCAGGCCAGCAGCACGCGCCTGGTCGCCGACACCCGCACCAACTCGGTCCTGCTCTCGGGCTCGCGCGCCGAGCGCCTGCGCCTGCGCACCCTCGCCGCCCATCTCGACACGCCGCTCTCGGGCGGCGACAGCACCCAGGTGGTCTACCTCAACTACGCCCGCGCCGACGAGCTGGCGCCGATCCTCACCAGCGTCGCCGCCACCCTCACCGGCGTCGCCCCCGGCGCCGAAGGCCAGGCCCAGTCCGCGACCATCGTTCCGCACGGCGAGACCAATGCCCTGGTCATCTCGGCCGCACCGGCGGTGTTCCGCGAGCTGCAGGCGGTGATCCGCCAGCTCGACATCCGCCGCGCCCAGGTCCTGGTCGAGGCGGTCATCGCGGAAGTCTCGGACGAACTGGCCGACGAACTCGGCGTGCAGTGGCAGAGCACCAACTACGACGGCGAAGGCAGCGGCTACATCGGCGGCACCAACTTCCCCAACAGCGCCGGCCAGGGCGGCATCGTCGGCGCGCTGACCAATCCGCTCGGGGCGGTCGGCGGCAGCGGCGGGCTCAACCTGGGCTATGTCGGCGGGCGCATCACCCTGCCCATCGGCCCGGACGGCGAGGACATCACCGTGTTCCAGGTCGGCGCCCTGGTGAAGGCCCTGCGCGGCGACGGCCGCGCCAACGTGCTCTCGCAGCCCTCCATCGTCACCCTCGACCACCAGGAGGCCGAGATCAAGGTCGCGCAGGAGGTGCCTTTCCTCACCGGCCAGTACGTCAACACCTCGACCACGGGCGGCAGCAACCAGCCCAACAACCCGTTCCAGACCGTCGAGCGCAAGGACGTCGGCCTGATCCTCACGGTGACCCCGCACGTGAACGAGGGCGACAGCGTTCGCCTCGACATCCGCCAGGAGGTCTCGGCCCTGGCCGCGACCTCGTCCGGCGCGGTCGACCTGATCACCAACAAGCGCGAGCTGCGCACCAGCGTGCTGGTGAGCGACGGCGGCCTGCTGGTGCTCGGCGGCCTGTCCTCGGACGAGGTGCGGCAGAACGCGCAGGGCGTGCCGGGCGTGAGCCGCATCCCGCTGCTCGGCAACCTGTTCAAGTCGCGCAGCGCGAGCAAGTCGCGCCGCCAGCTCATGGTCTTCCTGCGCCCCACCATCCTGCGCGACGCCGCGGTCGAGTCGGCCGTCTCGGGCGAGCGCTACAACCTGCTGCGCGCCGAACAGCAGCGCCTGCGCGACAACCGCGAGATGCGCTACCGCGGCGAGCAGCAGCCGCTCCTGCCCGCGCTGGATCAGGACCTGAGGCAGAGCCCGCCGCCGGTGCGGCAAGACTAGGACGCTATCCGCCTGTGTAGGAGCGGCTTCGGCCGCGACCGCAACGCCCGGGATCGCCGTGATCCGGAAACCGCTTGGTCGGGGCTGAAGCCGCGCCTACGACTACGGTGAAAGGTGCCCAACCGCTGAACCATCCGATTCCTCAGCGCAGCGACCATGACCCATCCGCCCCGCCCGCCCTACGGTTTCGCCCGCCGCAACGGCGCCACCCTGGCGCGCTGGCAGGACGGCGCCGCGGTGATCGCGCACCGTCCCGACGCGACGCTGGAGACCCTGGCCGAACTGCGCCGCCACTGCGCCGCGCCACTGCGTCTGGAAGCCCACTCGGTGGCCGACTTCGAGCGCCTGCTGCGCGAGCTGTACGAGGCCGGCACCGATTCGGCCGCGGCCATGGCGGTGGACTTCGACGAGCGCACCGATCTTTCGGCCATCGCCGATGCCCTGCCCGAGCCCGAGGACCTGCTGGAGAGCGAGGACGACGCCCCGATCATCCGCCTGATCAACGCGGTGCTGACCGAGGCGGTCAAGCAGGGCGCCTCCGACATCCACATCGAGCCCTTCGAGCAGCGCCTGGTGGTGCGCTTCCGCATCGACGGCGTGCTGCGCGAGGTGCTCAAGCCGCAGAAGGCCATCGCCAGCGCCGTGGTCAGCCGCATCAAGGTCATGGCCAAGCTCGACATCGCCGAGAAGCGCCTGCCGCAGGACGGCCGCATCGGCCTGCGCCTGGCCGGGCGCCCGGTCGACGTGCGCGTCTCGACCATCCCGGTCGGCAGCGGCGAGCGCGTGGTGCTGCGCCTGCTCGACAAGCAGGCCGGCCGTCTCGACCTGCCCCAGCTCGGCATGGGCGCGGCGATGCAGGCGCAGGTCGATCAGCTGATCCACCGCCCGCACGGCATCCTGCTGGTCACCGGTCCGACCGGCTCGGGCAAGACCACCACGCTCTACGCCGCGCTGACCCGGCTCAACGACGCCACCCGCAACATCCTCACGGTCGAGGACCCGATCGAGTACTACCTCGACGGCATCGGCCAGACCCAGGTCAACCCCAAGGTCGACATGAGCTTCGCGCGCGGCCTGCGCGCGATCCTGCGCCAGGACCCGGACGTGGTGATGGTGGGCGAGATCCGCGACCTGGAAACCGCCGAGATCGCGGTGCAGGCCTCGCTCACGGGCCACCTGGTGCTCTCCACCCTGCACACCAATTCCGCCGTCGGCGCGGTCACCCGCCTGCGCGACATGGGCGTCGAGCCCTTCCTGATCGGCTCGGCCCTGCTTGGCGTGCTGGCCCAGCGCCTGGTGCGCCGGCTCGATCCGGACGCGAGCGAGGAGTACGTCCCCACCGAGGCCGAATGCGCCGCCTTCGGCAAGCCCTTCGACCCGACCCTGCGCTTCCGCCGTCCGCGCGGCGATCTTGCAGGGCGCGAAGCCGGCTACCGCGGCCGAACCGGGCTGTACGAACTCGTCATCGCCGACGAGACCCTGCGCCGCCTGATCCACGAGGGCGCCTCCGAAGCCGAACTCACCCGCCACGCGCGCAGCCGCACGCCGGCGATGCTGGACGACGGCTGGGACAAGGTCTGCGCGGGCATCACCTCGGTGGAGGAGGTGCTGCGGGTGACGCGGGAGGACTGAGGGCGGACGCGCCGGGAGCAGGCTCGAACGTTGCTGCGCGCGGCGCATGACCGCGTCGGATCAGCGACGATGGCGGTCGTAGGATGGGGTGAGCGGGGCGAACCACACCATTGGGGTTGTGCCGCGGTCGCGCGGGCTGGCTTTTTGAAGCTTAGAAGCAAAGCTTTCACTGCCCTTCGGGCAGCGACTTACTTTCTTTTGCTTGCCACAATGCGTTCCGGGGAAAGTCCCGACAGGCTGGCTCAACCCCATTTTTTGACGGTGGAAATCGCCTGTTTCTTGGTGTAACCGATTTCGACTCCCCCTCCTC
>JANJTY010000033.1 GCA_024710865.1 Lysobacteraceae bacterium
CGATCGCGCAGCGGAATGGGTCGTTCGGCCACTTGGCGCGCTGCTGGTGGATGCTCTCCACCACCACCACCGCGTTGTCGACCAGCATGCCGACGCCCAGCAGCAGCCCCATCAGCGACAGCACGTTGATGGTGATGCCGAGGAAGTACATGCAGCCCAGGGTCATCACGAAGCAGATCGGGATGGCCAGCGAGACCATCAGGGTCGAGGGCCAATGGCGCAGGAAGGCGAACAGCACCAGGATCGCGAGCAAGGAGCCGACCACGCCGGCCTCCGCCAGGTCGAACAGCGAAGTCTTCACGCCGTCGGCCTGGTCCTGCATGACGAACAGCTGGATGCCGGCGAAGCCTGGCTTCGCCGAGATCCCGTCGATCGCTTCCAGCACCCGCGCGCCGACGTCGACTAGGTTCGCGCTGCGCTCCTTGAAGATGTCCACGCCCACCGCCGGGCGCAGGTCCAGGCGCCGTCCGTAGTCCATGCGCGCCGGCTTCAGGTGCACGTCGGCCACGTCGCCGAGGCGCAGGCCGCGGGCGTCCAGCGGCAGGGCACGAATTTCGTCCAGGCTGCGAAACTCGCCCATCGGCTGCACCCGCAGGCGCCGGTCGCCCTCGTCGATCTCGCCCGCGGACACCGAGAAATTGGCCGCGCTCAGCCGCTGCGCCAGCTCGTTCAGCCCCACGCCGTGCGCATTCAGGCGTTCGGCGCTGAGGGCGATCTCGACCTCGGGCGGGGAAACGCCGGAGATGTCGACCCGCGCCACGCCTGGCAGGCGTTCCAGCGGCCGCTTCATCTCCTGGTCGAGCAGGTCGTAGGCGTTGGCGAGGTCGGCATCGCTCGACAGGCGGATGCGCAGGACCGGCTCGTCGCCGGTGGCGAACTTCATTACGTAGTAGCGCTGCAGGTCGTCCGGCAGCTCGTCGCGGATCGCGTCGAGCCGGTAGCGCGCCTCCGAGGCCAGCACCTGGACATCGCGGTCCCACTGGAACTCGATGAAGACGCTGGCGCCTTCGGAGCGCGACTGCGAATTGATGCGCTTGATCCCGGGCAGGGTCGAAAGCGCCTCCTCGACCGGCCGCGTGATGCTTTGCTCGATCTCTTCCGGGGTCGATCCCGGATAGGGCAGATCGACGAACAGGAACGGCGCATCGACCTCGGGAAAGAATTCCAGCGGCAGGCGGAAGGCCGCGATCAGCCCCACCAGAACCAGCGACACGAAGAACATCGTGACCGTGACCGGCCGCTTCAGGCTGAGCGCGGCGAGGTTCATGCGCTGGCTCCGTGCGCCGCCTCGATCGCCGCCACGTCGCGCCGCGCGCGCGCGCCGCGTTCCACGAAGACCGCATCGGAGACGCGGTCCAGGCGCTCGTACACCACCGGGATGACGAACAGGGTGAGCAGGGTCGACACCGTGAGCCCGCCGATCACGGTGACCGCCATCGGCGCGCTGACTTCGGCGCCCTCGCCGCTGCCCAGGGCCAGGGGCAGGAAGCCGAACAGCGTCGTCACCGTGGTCATCACGACCGGCCGCAGGCGCTCGGCGGTGCCCTCCAGGATGGCTTCGCGCTTGGGCCGGCCTGCCTCGCGCAGCTGGTTGACCCGGTCGATCAGAACGATGGCGTTCTTCACCACGATGCCGGCCAGAAGGATCAGGCCAATGAAGACCACGACCGACACCGGCGCGCCGTAAAGCTTGAGCGCCAGCACCGCGCCGACCATCGCCAGCGGGATGGTGAACAGGATGACGAAGGGGTGCAGGAGCGACTCGAACTGCGAGGCCATCACCAGGTAGACCAGGAAGATCGCCAGCGCCAGCGCGAACACCAGCGAATCCAAGGACGCCTGAAGTTCCTCGCTCTGGCCGCCGATCGCCACGGCGAGGCCCGCGCCGACCGGCTCCTGCGCGAGCATGGCTTCGACCTCGGCCACGGCGGTGCCGAGATCGCCGTAGCGCAGGTTGGCGGAAACGATGGCGACGCGGGCCTGGTCGATGCGGTTGATCTCGGCAGGACCGATGGTCGATTCGACCTCGGCCACCGAGCTCAGGGTGACGGGGCGATCGCTCTCGGGATTCACGACCAGGTTGCGGATGTCGGCGACCGAAGCACGGTCGCGCTCCGCCGCGCGCACCAGCACGTCGATCTTGCGTTCGCGGAAGCTGTAGCGGGTCGCCACTTCACCTCGCACCTTCTGCACCACGAGGTCGGCGATCTGGCGCGTGGTCAGGCCGAGCGCGGCGGCGCGCTCCTGGTCGAAGCGGATCTGGATCTCGGGGAAGCCCTCCTCCACCGTGGACTTGACGTCGGCGAAGCGGTCGAGCGTCTCCAGCCTGGCCTGCAGGCGCTGGCCGGCTTCGCGCAGGGCGTCGAGGTCGTAGCCGCGGATCTCGATCTCGAGCGGCGCGGCGAAGCTGAACAGCTGCGGCCGCGAAAAGCTTGCCTCGACGCTCTCGATGCCTTCGATGCCCTCACGCAGGCGCTCGGTCACGCGCGCCTCGGCGCCAGCCTCTGCCGCCGGATCCAGCACCAGCAGCAGCTTGGCGATGTTCTCGCCCGACTCGGTCGGATTGGCGTCGAGCCGGGTGCCGCTGCCGCTGACGCCGTAGATCGTGCGCAGGTCCGGATCGTCGGCGTGGCGGCGCTGGATGTCGCGCACCAGCGCATCGGTGTCGCGCAGCTGGCTGCCCGCCGGCAGCTTCGCCGTCATTTCGAAGCGACCCTGCGCGAGCTGCGGGATCAGGTCGGTGCCCAGCCCGGGCAGCAGGGCCAGGGCCGCAGCGAAGGCCACGGTCGCGGTCGCTAGCACGAGCAGCGGGCGATCCAGCGCCTTGGGCAGGAGGCGCGCGTAAGCCTGGGCGGAGCGTTCGTAGGGCCACAGCACCACGTCGCCAATCCGGCCCAGGACCGCTCCGGTGGCCCGCGCAATGCCGCGACCCGTGACCACCGCGGCATAGGCCAGGCCGCGGGGAACGGCGCCCAGGCGCGAACGGCGTTCCGGCGCGTCTGCGTTCGCCGCATCCTCGGGAAAGGCGAGCGGCGATCGCGAGGCCAGCGAGGCCAGCATCGGGATCAGGGTCAGCGCCACCACGGTCGAGATGATCATGGCGATGGCGATGGTCAGGGCCTGGTCGCCGAAGAGCTGGCCGGCCACGCCCTGGACGAACACCAGCGGCACGAAGACCGCGAGCATGGTGAGGGTGGTGGCAATGACGGCCATGTGGACTTCCGCCGCGCCCTGGATCACGGCTTCGATCGGCCCGAGCCCGCGTTCGCGCGCCTTGGCGATGCTCTCCAGCACCACGATGGCATCGTCCACCACCATGCCGGTGGCGAGGGCCAGTCCGCCGAGCGACATGACGTTGAGCGAGAGACCGACCTGCCCCATGAAGAAGAACGTGGCGATCAGCGAGACCGGCAGGGTCAGGCCGATCACGGTGGTGGCCCAGCCGCTGCGCAGGAAGAAGAAGATCACCAGGATGGCAAGCGTACCGCCCAGCAAGGCCGCGTCGCGCACGCCATCGAGCGAGGCCTGGATGAACACCGCCTGGTCGTCGATGGTGGTCAGGCTGGCCTGCTGCGGCAGCTGCTCCCTGATCCGTTCCAGAACCGCCGCTACGCCGCGCGAAACGGCCACGGTATTGGCGTCGCCTTCCTTGTAGACGGCAAGCTCGATCGCCTCCTCGCCGCCGACGCGGATGATCGCCTCGCGCTCGTGGTAGCTCTGCTCGACCGTGGCGACATCCTTCAATCGGACCGGCGCGCTGCCCTCGACGCTGACCAGCAGCTCGCGCATCTGCTCGACGCTGGTGAACTGGTTGATGGTGCGAACCAGGTAACGCTGGCTGCCCTCGTCGATGCTGCCGCCGGAAAAGTTGACGTTCTCCTGCCGCAGGCGCTCGATCACGCGCGCGATCGGCAGGTTGAGCTGGGCCAGCTTGCGCTGGTCGATCAGCACCTGGACTTCATCCTCGAGGCCGCCCGACACCTTGACCGCGGCGACGCCGGCGACCGGCTCGATGCGCTTCTTCAGCTCTTCGTCGGCGAAGCGGCGCAGGCGCTTCAGCTCGGCCTCGTCGAACTGCGCGGCGCTGCGTGACGAAGCCAGGGCAAGGCGCAGGACGGGCTCGGTGGACGGATCGAAGCGCAGCAGGACCGGCTTCTCGGCCTCCAGCGGCAGGCGCAGCAGCTCGAGTTTGTCGCGCACCTCGATGCTGGCCCGGTCCATGTTGGTGCCCCAGGCGAACTCCAGCACAACGTCGCTCTGGCCGGTGCGCGAGACCGAGCGCAGCTTGCGCAGGTTCTTCACCACGCCGACGGCTTCCTCGACCGGCTCGGTGATCAGGTTCTCGATCTCGCCCGGCGCGGCGCCGGTGTATTCCGTGCGCACCGTCAGGGTGGGATAGCTCAGGTCGGGCAACAGTTCGATGCGCAGGTCGCGCAGGGAAATGAGACCGAACAGCACCAGGGTGAGCGTGACCATCATCACGGTCACGCGCCGGCGCGTTGAGAAGGTCGCAAGGCTCATGGCGAGGCGCTGCTGTCAGCCGCGCTGCTGCCCTGGGCGATCGCCGCGGAAGGCGCCGGATTGAGGATCTGGACCTTGACCCCGTCGCGCAGGGTCACCTTGCCGGTGGTGACCACCTGGTCGCCTTCCTCGATGCCGTCCAGCACCTCGACCAGGCCACCGTTGAGCAGCCCGAGGGTCACCGGCACGCGCTCGGCCTTGCCGTCCCGGATCACGAACACCGAGGTGGCGCCGTCGCCTTCGATCAGGGCCTCGCGGGTGACCGTCAGCGCATCCGCGCGCTCGGCGTACACGACGTTGATGCGACCGAACATGCCGGGCTTGAGCTGGCCGGATGCGTCACGGAACTCGCAGGTGACGCGGAAGGTGCCGCTTCCGGGATCGATCACTGGGCTGATGCGCGCGATGCTGCCTTCGAAGTGCAGGCCCGGTGCGGCATCGACCGTGAGGCTGACCGGCAGGCCGGCACGCAGGATGGCCAGCTCGCGTTCCGGCACGTTGAGCACCGCTTCGAGTGGATCGGTGTCGACGATGTGGAACAGGGACTGGCTGTTCTGGATCAGGTTGCCTTCCTTCACCAGTCGCTGCGCGATCACGCCGTCGATCGGCGCCACCACCTGGGTGTAGGACAGCTCCAGCTTGGCCATCTGGAAGGCGGCGCGCTGGGTGTCGAGGTCGAAGCGCAGGCGCTCGTGCGCATCCGCGGCCAGCAGCTTGCGCTCGTAGAGCTCCTTGGCGCGCTGGTATTCGGATTCGAGCTTGGCCAGCATGGCCTGGGCGCGCTGCAGCTCCAGACGCGGGCGATCGGGATCCAGGCGGGCGAGCACTTGGCCCGCCTTCACGCGGTCGCCCTCTTCGGCCAGCAGCTCAAGCAGGACGCCCGAGGTCTTGGCCACGACCTGGGCCTCGCCGCGCGCCTCCAGCGCCGCCGTCGTGGCGTAGCTGGACGTGATGCCGCGGCGCGCCGCCACCACGACCTCGACCGGGACCTGCGGGTCTTCCTTCTTCTTGTTGTCGCCGTCCTCCTTGGCGACCGCCTCGGGGGATGACCCAGCGGCATCGTCGGCGGACTTGCCGCCGCAGGCGACGAGGGTCGAGGCGATCGCGGCCAGCAGGGCCAACTGCAGGCTACGGCGGACCAGGACGGACAGGCGGCGGCTCGGGATCTGGTTCATGGTGGGTTCCGGGCGGGATGCGGGGCGGGGCACGGCGGGGTGTTGTTGCAAGCTGTTGATTTGCCAGCGCTGGCGGGCGTGATCTAGGCTCGTACTGTTATAGTTGTCTATAACACTACTCTTGTCAAGCACCGGGACGTCAGTCTGCGCGCCGGCACCGCCCTTCGCACGTGAAGGTAGTCACTCCGACCTCCAACCCAGACAGCAGCGCTTCACGGGCTGCCGCGGGGCAAGGGCTCGGGCTATACTTGCGGCCCACCCTGGACGGGCCCCGGGCCCCGAACCGACACTGGACCGCAACGGAATGAAGCCCCTTTCAACCCTCCTGCTGGCCCTCGCGGCGCTTGCCGCCGCCAACCTGGCAGTCGCCAAGGGCGACGCCGAGGCCGGCAAACAGAAGGCCTTTACCTGCACCGGCTGCCACGGCGTGGCCGGTTACAAGAACGCCTACCCCAGCTACCGTGTGCCCAAGATCGGCGGGCAGAACTACGAGTACCTGGTTGCAGCGCTGACCGCCTACCGCACCGGCGAGCGCGAGCACCCGACCATGCAGGCCCAAGCGCAGGGCTACAGCGAGCAGGACATCCAGGACATCGCCACCTACCTTTCGAACCAGGGGAAGCAGCCGTGACGCGGGGCAAGCGCGACAGCATGAAGTGGTTGGTTCCCGCTGCGGCCCTGTTGCTGGCCAGTCCGCTGGCCCTCGCCAAGGGGGATGTGGAGGCGGGCAAGCAGAAATCCCAGACCTGCCAGGCTTGCCACGGCGCGGATGGCAATGGTACGGGCGACGGGCAGTACCCGCGCATTGCCGGGCAGTATGCCGACTACCTGCTCAAGGCCCTGCAGGACTACAAGAGCGGCGCGCGCAACAATGCCATCATGGCGGGCTTCGCAGCGACGCTCGAGAAGAAGGACATGGAGGACCTGGCGGCTTACTACGCCAGCCAGTCCGGACCGCTTACCGACCTCAGCCACCTCCGTTAGCGCGTCAGGTGCTCCTCGTCGGAACGGCCCCGCAAGGGGCCGTTTTTCTTTGCGCGGGATGAACGCTCAGCTGCGCCCGCGGTAGTAGGGCGTGGCGCCGGTGCTGTGGTCGGTGGCGTCGCGCACCTCGGTGATTTCCGGAACGCGCGTCTTGAGCGTGCTTTCGATGCCCTGCTTGAGCGTTACGTCGACCATGCCGCAGCCGTGGCAGCCGCCGCCGAAGCGCAGCAGCACGATGCCGTCCGCTTCGATGCCGGCCAGGCTGACGTGTCCGCGGTGCGCGGCGAGCTGCGGATTGACCTCGTGCTCGATGACGTACTGCACCCGTTCGAACAGCGAGGCCCCGGCCTCCGGCGCCTGTCCTTTGATGCGCGGAGCGCGGATGCTGAGCTGGCCGCCGGTGGCGTCGCCAAGGAAATCGATCGACGCGCCGTCCAGATAACCGGTGCTGTCGGAGCGCACGTAGAGCGTGAACCCCTCGCACTCGACTGCCCACTCGTCGCCGGCAAGGTCGACGGTCTCGCAGAACTCCAGCCGAACGTCCGCCTTGGACGTCCCGCCGTTGACCGCTCCGAGCAGGATGCCGACAGCGTCGCCGCCCTGGGACTCCAGCAGTCGGCGGAAGTGGCGCTGGGCGCTTTCGGTCAGCTCGATCATCGGACGAGGTTCCTGCAGGATTCAATGCGCGGGGCGCATCTTAAGCCGAGCGTAAAGCCGGGCCGTGAACGCCGGCGCAACCCGCGACTGCAAGCTAAGATACGCGACCGCGAACGGAGCCGACCATGCATACGATCGACGACCTGCTCGGCGCACGCTGCCGCCCGCTGCGCGGCAGCGAGCACATGCTGGATGCGCGCCGCATCGAGGACCTGCTGGTGCTGCTGCCGGACTGGACCCTGGTCGAGCACGGTCGCGCCCTGCGGCGCGAGTTCCACTTTCCCGATTACTACCGCACCCTCGCCTTCGTGAACGCGCTGGCCTTCGTCGCGCACGCCGAAGACCACCACCCCGACCTGGGCGTGCACTACAACCGCTGCGTGGTGCGCTATTCGACCCACGAC
>JANJTY010000036.1 GCA_024710865.1 Lysobacteraceae bacterium
GGCGGACTTCGCCGCACGCCTGCTGCGCTGGTTCGACGCGCACGGCCGCCACGACCTGCCCTGGCAGCATCCGCGCTCGCCCTACCGCGTCTGGCTGGCCGAGGTGATGCTGCAGCAGACCCAGGTCGGCACCGCCCGCCCTTACTTCGAACGCTTCGTGCAGGCCCTGCCCGACCTGCCCGCACTGGCCGCAGCCAGCGAGGACCAGGTGCTGGCGCTGTGGTCCGGACTTGGCTACTACAGCCGCGCGCGCAACCTGCATCGCGCGGCGCGGATCTGCGTCGAGCGCCACGGCGGTGTACTGCCCGCCGACTTCGAATCGTTGTCCGCCCTGCCCGGCATCGGCCGTTCCACCGCGGGTGCGATCCTGGCCCAGGCGCACGGACTGCGCTTTCCCATCCTCGACGGCAACGTCAAGCGCAGCCTCTGCCGGCTGCTCGGTATCGAAGGCTGGCCGGGCGAAGCCGCCGTGCAGAAGCAGCTCTGGGCAGCGAGCGCCGCCCTGCTGCCCGAGCGGCGACTGCCCGACTACACCCAGGCCCCTGATGGATTTCGGCGCCACCCTCTGCACCCGCAGCCGACCGGGCTGCGCGCGCTGCCCCTTCTCAGGCGATTGCGCTGCGCATCGCGACGGACGCAGCGCCGAACTGCCCGCGCCGCGGCCCGCGCGCGCGCTGCCCGAGCGCAGCTGCCTCCTGCTCTGGCTGGAAGACGCACAGGGTCGCATCGCGCTGCCGCGGCGCGAGGGCCCCGGCGTCTGGCGCGGTCTGTGGAGCCTGCCGGAGGCGGCCGACGCGCGCCAGGCCGACGCCTGGTTGCGGGTCAACCTGCGCATCGAGGCCGCGCGCGTCGAGCGCCTGCCCGCCTTCCTGCACGTCTTCAGCCACTATCGGCTGCAGATCCAGCCGCTGCGCGTCGCGCCGGTCGAGGCCCTGCCCTCGGTGTCGGAGTCCGAGGGGCCACGCTGGTTCGAACGCGCGGAACTCGCCGGACTCGGCCTGCCGGCGCCGGTGCGGCGCTTGCTCGACTCGAATCCCTGAACCCGAACCGGAGAACGCCCCATGGCCCGCGAAGTCTTCTGCAGCAAGGAACAGCGCAACGTCGAAGGACTCGACTTCGTGCCCTGGCCAGGCGAACTGGGCCGGCGCGTGTTCGCCCACATCGGCAAGCCGGCCTGGGCGCAGTGGATCGCGCACCAGACCATGTTGATCAACGAGAACCGGCTCTCGCCGCTCGACCCCAAGCACCGCGCCCTGATCGAGGCCGAGATGGAGAAGTTCCTGTTCGGCGGTGGCGCCGAAAAGCCCGCGGGCTTCGTGCCGCCGCAGGACTGAAGCCGGCCTCATTCGCGCCGCGATGCCGCACGCGACTCCCGGTAAGCCGCCTCGTCGACCGGGCGGATCTCGAGGATGCGGCAGCGCTGCTTGCCCACCAGCACGCTGTCGAAGCGCGCGTGCACGCTACCGGTGCTGGAGGTGAGCGAGATCGCGTTGACCCAGGGCAACTCGGTGCAAGGCCGCTCGACCTGGAGCAGGAACACGCGCTTGGGCGCGGTCCGGATCACCAGCCGATCCTCGCCCAGCGGCTCCCAGGAATGCAGACGCGGAAACCACAGGCTGTCGACCGGCTCTCCGGCGGCGGCCTCGTACAGCGCGAGGCTCTCGGCCTGGCGCTCGCGTGGCGGATTGCCGCTGCAGGCGACGAGGGCAAGCGCCGCGGTCAGCAGCCATGGAAGGCGCGATGTCTTCATGTTCGGACTCCCTGTGGACGACTGTGGATCAGCCTAACCAGAGGGACGCCGCAGCGGGACGGCCCGTCGCAGCCCCCCGGCCCTCCGGTTCAGGTCCGCCGTGAGTGCCTCGACGCGGCGCCGAAGGCATTGCCAAGCCCGGAACACGCCGCTATCATGCCGCGCTCGCTCGGCCCAGTCCGCAGCGATCTCGTTTTTTGGCCGGGTAGCTCAGTTGGTAGAGCAGGGGATTGAAAATCCCCGTGTCGGCGGTTCGATTCCGTCCCCGGCCACCACCCCCCTTCTTCTGAATCGCCGCGCTGCAGGCGCAACCCGCGCCCGAACCGCTGGTCGGCGGCTGCGCGGACCCTCCCTGATCCGCGTCCTGCGGACTCGCTGCGCTCGCGACCTCTGCTCCTGCAGACGTATCGATTCCATCCCCGGCCACCACTTCCCTTCGTCTGAATCGCCGCGCTGCAGGCGCAACCCGCGCCCGAACCGCCGCTCCGCGGCTGCAGGTCTACCGCGCCGGATAGCGAAACCGCCCCTCGATCCGATGGGCGAACAGGGCGTCTTCCTCGCGCGTTCCCGCGCCGATGTTGTGGATCACCAGCGGCCGGCCATCCTGGGTGCGGTCGGACACCAGGCCGATGTGCGGCAGGCCCGAGTCGAGACGCCAGACCACGACCTCGCCGGGCTGGTAGTCCTCACCGCGATCGCTGATGGGCAAGCTCTGCCCGTGGCGGCCGAAGTAGGCCTGCAGATTGGGCACGCGCCGATGGTCGATGTTGCGGTCCGGCGTCGACAACCCCCACAGCGGCGGGTAGGCGCCAAAGGCGCGCCGCATGTCCTCGTGCACGCGCTGCTGCAGGTCGATGCCGACGGCGCGGTAAGCGCGCACGAGCACGTCGGTGCAGACGCCGGTTTCGATCGGCACGTCGCCACCGGGATAGGCCAGCCTCTGGTAGCTGCCGTCGTAGCCGAGGGTGAGGCCGACCTGGGCGCGTGCCGCGGCGACCAGGTCCGTCGAAGTCGGCCGAGCCTGCGCCGAGACGGCGTGGGCCGGGAGCAGCGCCAGCGCGGCCAGCAGGAGGAACGCTCGCATGCATCGTCTCCCGAGGGAACGCCCGCAGCTTAACGCCGACGCGGGATACTGGCGCGCATGGTGTCCTCCGTCCCTCACCACGGTTGGCTGCTGCTCATGCTGGGCACGCTGCTCCTGCTGCCGGGCTGCCGGACCATCGGCTACGTCGGGCATGTGGCGCGCGGGCACGTCGCGCTGTTGGCCGGTCAGCAGCCCATCCCGCGCGTCGCGTCCGATCCCGCCACGTCCGACGCGTTACGGACGACGCTGGGCGAGATCGTGGCTGCACGTCGCTTCGCCTCCGACCGTCTCGGCCTGCCGCGCAACCGCAGCTACACGCGCTATGTCGAACTGGAGCGCGACTACGTCAGCTGGGTGGTGGTGGCGACACCGGAGTTCTCGCTCGAACCGCTGCCGCTGTGCCTGCCGATCGCCGGCTGCGTGCCCTACCGCGGCTGGTTCTCGCGCGAGCGCGCCGAGGGCGAAGCCGAGCGGCTGGCGGCCGAAGGACGGGACACCTGGGTTGGAGGCGTTGCGGCCTACTCGACCCTGGGATGGTTCGCCGATCCGGTGGTGAGCAGCATGCTGCGCGAGGGCGCCGAGAATGCCGTGGGCACGGTGTTCCACGAGCTGGCGCATCAGCGCCTGTATGTGCGCGACGACACCGCCTTCAACGAAGCCTACGCCAGCTTCGTGGAGCTGCAGGGGCTGCGTGAGTGGCGCGGCGCGAGCCGTCCCGATGCCGAGGCCGATCCCGCCCGGCAAAGCTTCCGCCAGCGTCTGCAGGCGCTGGTTGCCGACCTCGAAGCGCTGTATGGCTCCAACCAGGAAGCGTCCGCGATGCGCGCGGCGAAGCGGTCGATCCTGGCGGCGTTCCGCGCAGAGTTCCGGCAGCGTCTGGCGCAGGACTGGCGCGGGCTGGAGGGGCACTCGCGCTGGGTCGAGGACGAACTCAACAACGCCGCGCTGCAGCCCTTCCGTCTGTACGAAAGCCAGGTTCCCGCGTTCGCCGCCCTGTTCGAGCGCGAGGACCGAGACTGGCACCGGTTCCACCACGCAGCGGAGCGGCTGGGACGCCTGCCGCCCGCGCGGCGCAGGTCCGAACTCGACGCGCTGCGCGCTGCAGCCGGTTCGACGCCCTGAGTCGCGCGGGACCGAACGCGGGCGCTGCTATGCTGCCGCAGCCCATCGCACGACGGAGGTTTGCATGAAGCATCCGCGTTTCCTGTCCGGCCCTGCCCTTCGCCTGCTGCTCGCGACCCTTGCCCTGGTCGTGCTCTCGGCCTGCGGCGGTGGCGGCGTCAAGCAGCGCGTGTACCCGCCCAGCCTCAGCCTGCAGGAGTTGCGCCTCGCTCCGGATGGCGCCTGGGAGCTTTCGCTGCGGCTGCAGAATTTCAGCAACGTCGGGATGCGCATGGATTCGGTCGAGGCGCGCTTCGAACTGGGTGGCCATGCGGTGACCACGCTGCGGCTGCGGCCGGGCCTGGTGGTACCGGCCGGGTCGGCCGAGGTACTGCCCGCGCGGGTCGAGCCCCCGCCGACCGCCGCCGCCGCGGTGCGCGAAGCGCTGGCTTCAGGAGGCCCGGTCCGCTATCGGCTCAGTGGTTCGATCGGCAGCTCCGAGCCGCGTTCGCGCCAGGACGACTTCGATTTCGAGAGCCTGCTGCATGCAGCGCCTGGACTGGACGGCGTGATGCGCTGAGGGCGCCGCGCGCCGGGCTTCCCGGAAACAGCCCGGCGCACGCCGTTGTCCCCCCCGGCGGCGCGGGGGGCGGCCCCCGCCGCCGGGATGAGAACTG
>JANJTY010000083.1 GCA_024710865.1 Lysobacteraceae bacterium
GTCGCGCCCCGGGGCGTTCCTGGAGGCTTCATGACCACAGCACCGACATCGCCGTCCGAAACCGCTTCGCCCCTGCTGCTCGAACGCCTCGATGGCGGCGTCGCGCTGCTGCGCCTGAACCGCCCGCAGGCCACCAACGCCCTGTCGCTGGAGCTGCAGGCCCTGCTGTCGCAGCGCTTCACCGAGCTGGCGACCGACGACACCGTGCGCGGCATCGTGCTCACCGGCGGCGACAAGGTGTTTGCAGCCGGTGGCGACATCACCAGCATGGCCGGCGCCGGCCCGATCGAGATCACCCAACGCCACACCGAACGCGTGTGGGGCCCCATCCAGCATTGCCCCAAGCCGGTGATCGCCGCGGTGTGCGGCTACGCCTACGGCGGCGGCTGCGAGCTGGCGATGCTGGCCGACATCATCGTCGCCGGCGAGGGCGCGCGCTTCTGCCAGCCCGAGATCCGCATCGGCATCATGCCCGGCATCGGCGGCACCCAGCGCCTGGTGCGCGCAGTCGGCAAGGCCAAGGCGATGCGCATGGCGCTCACCGGCAAGCCGATCAGCGCGCACGAGGCGTGGACCGCCGGCCTGGTGAGCGACCTTGTGGCCGACGACCAGGTGATCCCGACCGCGATCGAACTGGCGAGCGTCATCGCCGCCATGCCGCCACTCGCCGCCGAGCAGATCAAGGAGTGCATCCTGCTCGGCATGGATGCCCCGCTCGAGACCGCGCTGGCGATGGAACGCCGCGCCAACGCGCTGCTGTTTGCCTCGCGCGACCAGAAGGAAGGCATGCAGGCCTTCATCGACAAGCGGCCACCGCGCTTCGAAGGCCGCTGAAAGCCTGTCTCCACACACTCCACCCGAACCAGAGGAAGCACGATGTCCGACTCACCGATGACCCCGGCCCTTTTCAGACTCGATGGCTGCGTTGCCATCGTTACCGGCGCCGGCCGCGGCATGGGCCGCGGCGTGGCCGAGACCCTGGCCCGCCAGGGCGCCACCGTGGCGATCAACGACTTCTTCCCCGAGCGCGCCGAGGCCGCAGCCGCCGAGCTGCGCGCCACCGGGCTCAAGGCCCTGGCCGCGCCCGCCGACGTCACCGATTACGACGCCGTGCAGAAGATGGTCGCCGCCGTGCGCGAGCAGGCCGGCATCGTGGACGTCTACGTCTCCAATGCCGGCGTACCGACCACCGGCATGGGCTACGGCAAGTTCCTCGAGTCGAAACCGGAGGATTGGGAACGCGTCGTCAAGCTCAACCTGTACGGCCTGATGAACGGCTGCCACGCCGTGCTGCCCGGCATGATCGAGAAGAAGTGGGGCCGCATCGTCGCCATCACCTCCGAGTCCTGGCGTGCCGCGGTACCGATGGGCATCGCCGCCTACGCCGCATCCAAGGCCGGCGTGGTCGGCTTCGTGCGCCAGCTCGCTGCCGAGGTCGGACGCAAGGGCGTGAATGTGACTGCCCTGTCGCTGGGCACGATGAACAACTGGGAAGGCTCCGAGGAGCTGGCGCGCAAGAACTGCATCATCCCGCGCGCCGGCTCGCCTGCCGATGTCGGCGCCGGCGTGGCTTACCTCGCTTCGCGCGAGGCCGAGTGGGTCACCGGCCAGATCGTGCCGCTGAACGGCGGCGGCATCACCGCCTGAGGCGGGTCGGCAGCCCAGCGGGGCAGCCGCCGAGTTTCGCGCCAGGCACCGCTAGTCTGGCCGCGAATTCTGGAGGATGCCCTCGATGATGCGGGCAGTGCTGAGCAGGCGCTTGACCGACTCGCGGGTGAACGCGTGGGTGCGCTCATCGATGCCCTCACGCAGTGCGTCCCAGAGCCCGTCCTCGGTTCGCCGGACCTTGCCCCGTTGGCGCAGCTTCTCGAGCTTGCGCCGCACGGTTTCCTTGGGCAGCCCCGTCACCTGGACGAGGTCGGTCAGGCGCACCGGGCGATGTGCGCCCAGCAGAAAGCCATCCGGCGCCAGCAGTTCGGTAGGCGGCGCCCCCGGCCGGATGGCTTGTGCCACGTTGAGGTGAGCCAGCGTCCCCCACAGCATCGCGCTCTCGAGATCCATGTCGAGGGTCGTGGTCATCCGGCGCATGTGATCCACCAGATGGCGGTTGGCCGCAAAGGCAACCATGGTGAAGGCCTTGTCGATACGGCGATCAAGGTCGTCCATCTCTTCGTACTCCTGTCAGGCTGGCCCAAAATGGGCCAGCAGCGCTGTCATGATGTGGATCGAGCCGTTACTCTGCAACGCTGGCGTCCGGATGCGGACCCTGCGCTGACAGATCTCTCGCCATGAAACTACTCATTTCGGGCCTCGGCCCAGACACCGACCTGGACACGCTCCGCGAGCGCATGCGGCATTTCGGGCCGGTCCTCGACATCCTCGTCGTGCGCGAAGGTGATCCCGAGCGACCATGGTTCATCATCGACATGGACATCACGCCCGACGTTGCCACCGAAGTCGCCCGCCGCATCGACGGCATCTATTTTCACGGCAGCTTTGTACACGCACGCGTGATGCTCCATGACTGACACCCTGAGCCGACAACGGCGATCGAAAGTTCGTCTGTCGCGCTTGTCCCTCCGTCACGATATGCGCTTAAGCTAGGCACTCCGGATGCCAAACCTCGATTCCGTCTCGATCATGCCTAATCAGAAACACCTCGCCGCTGCGACCGGCGCCGCACTGCTGCTCGCGCTGTCGGCATGCACCGAAGCGCCCGTCCCCGACAGCGCTCCGCCCGCCGTCAGGCCGGCACTGATCGTCACCGTCGGCGCCCAGGACACGCACGATGCGCTGCGCTTGCCTGGGCGCATCCGCGCGGCCAAACGCGCGGAGCTTTCCTTCGACGTGCCGGGCTTCGTCGACCGCTTCAGTCTCGAGGAAGGCCGCGAGGTGAAGGCCGGCGAGGTGGTCGCGCGCCTCGACGACAGCGTGTACCGGGCGAGGCTGGCGTCCGCCCGGGCCGAGTTCGAGCGCGCAAGGAACGATCTCGCGCGCTACCAGCGCCTGTGGGACACCGAAATGGCGGTCGCCCGTGCCGAGGTCGATGATCGCAGCGCCCGCCTCGAGCTCGCACGCACCAACCTCGCCGCAGCCGAGCAGGATCTGGCCAACACGGTCATCAAGGCGCCCTTCGCCGGCGTCATCACGCGCCGCCGCATCGAACCCTTCACCAACGTCCAGGCCAAGCAGCCGATCGCGGACCTGCAGGACCTGCGTGCGCTCGAGGTGGTGGTGAACGTGCCCGAACGGCTGGTGCGGCGCCTGCAGCCGCATCAGGAAGCCGTCGCCTTTCTCGACGGCGAGCCCGGGCAGCCTTTGGCGCTGGCGCTCAGATCGTTTGCTGCCGAGGCCGACCCGCAGACCCAGACCTACGTCGTCGTGCTTGCGCTGCAGACCATGCCGGCAGGCCTGAACCTGCTGCCCGGCATGGCGGTGAACGTGGAGCCGCTGGCCGCAACCCCGCGCGGGCAAGACGCCTCGCCCGCGGCCGGCGCGGCGCTCACCATCCCGCTTGCCGCGGTCGCTGCCGACGCCCAGGGCCAGCCGGGTGTGTGGGTCGTGGATGAGGACGGTCGCGTTGCGCGCGCGCCGATCCGCACCGGCGCTGTCGTGGGCGCGGAGATCGTCGTCGAGTCCGGGTTGGTGTCGGGCCAGCGCATCGTCGGCGCCGGTGTCGGCGCGGTGCGCGAAGGCATGCTCGTGCGCCCGCTCGAGTCGCGCTGAACGCGGGGACCGGGCCATGAACATCGCCGAATACACGATCCGCAAAGCGGTCGTCGCCTGGGTCGCCACCGTGCTCGTGCTGGTGGGCGGCTGGTTGTCCTACGAACGCCTCGGGCGCTTCGAGGACCCGGAGTTCATCATCCGCCAGGCGGTGGTCGTCACCGCCTATCCGGGGGCCTCGCCGGCGCAGGTGGCCGAGGAAATCACCGACCTGATCGAGGGCGCCGTGCAGCAGATGCAGGAGGTGGAGGAAGTCACCTCGGTGTCGCGCGCAGGCGAGTCCATGGTCAAGGTGGAGGCCAAGCTTGCCTTCTCCCGCAGCCAGGCCGAACTCGACCAGGTTTGGGACAAGCTGCGCAGCAAGATTGCCGAGGCCGCGCGCGCACTGCCGCCGGGTGCGGCAGAGCCGGTGGTCAAGAGCGACTTCGGCGATGTGTTCGCGCTCTTCTACGCGGTCACCGGCGAGGGCTACAGCCCTCGCCAGATGTACGACTACGTCGACTTTCTGCGCCGGGAGCTGGTGCTGGTGCCGGGCGTGGCGAGG
>JANJTY010000130.1 GCA_024710865.1 Lysobacteraceae bacterium
CGGTGTAGATCTGGCGGGGACGCCCGATCTTGGCCTCGGGATCGGTCTGCTGTTCCAGCCAGTGCGCGACCCAGCCCGCGGTGCGGGCGATGGCGAACATCACCGTGAACATCTCGGTCGGGATCCCCAGCGCCTTGTAGATGATGCCGGAGTAGAAATCGACGTTCGGATACAGCTTGCGCTGCACGAAGTACTCGTCCTTCAGCGCGACCTCCTCCAGACGCATGGCGACCTCGAGCAGCGGGTCGTCCACGCCGAGTTCGGCCAGCACCTTGTGCGTCATCTCGCGCGTGATCGCGGCGCGCGGATCGTAGTTCTTGTAGACGCGGTGGCCAAACCCCATCAGGCGGAAGCCGGAGTTCTTGTCCTTGGCCTTGTCGACCGCGCTCGACACCTTGGAGGGATCGCCAATCTCCTCCAGCATCTTCAGAACGGCCTCGTTGGCGCCGCCGTGCGCGGGTCCCCACAGCGCGGCGATGCCGGCCGCCACGCAGGCGTACGGGTTGGCACCGGTCGAGCCGACCAGGCGCACGGTCGAGGTCGAGGCGTTCTGTTCGTGGTCGGCATGCAGGATGAAGAGCAGGTCGAGCGCCTTGGCGGCGACCGGCGGCAGCTTCAGCGGCTCGCTCGGCACCTCGAACATCATGTGCAGGAAGCGCGTGCAGTACTCGAGGTTGTTGCGCGGGTAGCGCACCGGCCAGCCGATCGAGTAGCGGTAGCACGCGGCGGCGATGGTCGGCACCTTGGCGATCAGGCGCACCGCCGCCATGCGGCGCTGCTCGGGATCGTCCATGTCGAGGTTGTCGTGGTAGAACGCCGCGAGCGAGCCGATCATGCCGCACAGCATCGCCATCGGATGGGCATCGTGGCGGAAGCCACCAAGGAAGCTCTTGAACGCCTCGTGCATCATCGTGTGATGCGTGACTTCGTGCTGGAAGGCGTCGAACTCGCCCGCTTTCGGCAGTTCGCCGTACATCAACAGGTAGGCCACTTCCAGGAAGCTCGAATGCTTGGCCAGTTGCTCGATCGGATAGCCGCGGTAGAGCAGCACGCCGGCGTCGCCGTCGATGTAGGTAATGGCCGAGCGGCAGCTGGCCGTAGCCACGAAACCGGGATCGAAGGTGAAGTAGCCGGTTTCCTTCGGCAGGCGGCCAATGTCGATGCAGGACGCGCCCAGGGTGCCGCTCAGCAGGGGCAGGGAAACGGAGGTATTGGAGGCGGCATCGGTCAGTACGACGCTCTTGTTCTCGGACACGGGCGTGCTCCTGGAGACGAAAGAGGGATGGGGCCCAGCGAATGCTGGCGGCCGTCGGTCGGATGCCGACGCGCGCCGCTCGGGCCAAGGGCCCAGCGATACGCCGCAGTATCGCATACGGCCCGAGCTGCCGTCAGTGCGGCAGACGTGAAGCAGGACCCGGATTCGACCAAAGTCCGATGCGCCGGCGACGGCGCGGGGCCCAATGCAACAGGGCCGCACACGGCGGCCCTGTCGAGTCGATCGAACGGTGCTGGACCTTACTTGCTGCCGTAGCGGCGGCGGAACTTGTCGACGCGACCGCTGGTGTCCACGATCTTGTGCTTGCCGGTGTAGAACGGGTGCGAGGCGGAGGAGATTTCCACCTTGACCAGGGGGTACTCCTGGCCATCCTCCCACTTGATCTTTTCCTTGCTGGTGAGCGTGGAGCGGGTCAGGATCGCGAAATCGCTGGTCACGTCCTGGAACACGACCGGCTGGTACTTGGGATGGATGTCGGCCTTCATGGTCGGCGCCTGGATGTCTGGAAGAAAAGATAAGCATGATATCCCGAACGCACGCCGAAGTTCAAACTGTGTCGCTAACCCTGCCGAGGTTCGTCCTTCGGACGCTACTGGCGTGCACCCTCCCGCTGCCCCTCGCCGTGCTGGCGCAGCCGGTGCCGGACCCGCTGCTGGCGCCGCAGTCGGAGCGCATCGAGCGCCTGCAGCGCGAGCTCAAGGCCCAGCCGCCGCGCGACGAGGCGGCAGCGCTTGCCCTGCAGTCCGAGATCGAACGCGCGGCCGAAATCGAACGCGAGGCCGATGCCCTCGCCGCGGACATCGCCCGGCTCGCACGCCAGCCCGGGCAGGATGCGGCGGATGCGACCCGGATCGAGCGCGACCTGGCGGCCGAATCCGATCCGGCCGCCACACGCCTGCTGGCGCAGCTGGCGCGGCTGCCCGCAGGGCCGGCCCTGACCGAGCGCCTCGAATCCGAGCGAGTCGCGCTGGCCGAGATCCAGCGCGAGCGGGCGGAGGTCGGCGCCCGCCTGTCGGAAGCCAGCGCCCGGCCGCTGGCGCTGGCGGACGAAACCGCCCGCCAGCGCCGTTTGGTGGACGAACAGCGCGCCGCGCTGGCGACCTCGAGCGCGTCCGGGCAGGACAGCCTGGCCGCGCGCATCCGGCAGGCAGCGGCGACCGCCGAAGTGCGCCTCGCTCTGTTGCGATTGCACCAGCTGGAAGCCGAGCGCGCCGCGCTGCCGGCGCGGCAGGCGCTGCTGGAGCTGCGGCAGCGCGATCTGGAACGACGCGAAGCCGAAGCCGCCCGCCGCGTCGCGCTGCTGCAGGAACGCGCCGGCAGCGCCGGCGACGCGGCATTGGATGCCTTGATCGTCCGGCTCGAGGCCGAACGGACACGCGTCGCCACGGCGCCACCGCCGGTGCGCGATGCCGCGGTCGTCAACCGTGACCTCGGCGATGAGCTGGCCGAGGCGCGCCGCAGCCGGGAGCAGGCGGAGCGATCGGCGCAAGGCGCCCAGCATGCCGGGGGCGACGCGCAAGCCGCGCTCGCGGCAGTGCGCGCGCGCCTGGCGGTGGCCGATGCGCGCGAGGGCCTCGGCCCACTGCTGCTGGAGATGCGGCGCCGCCTGGAATCGCCCGCCCGCCTGCGCCAGCAGCTCGACGCCACGCGGCAGGCGCTGACCAGCGCCCGCCTTCGCGCGATCGAGCTGGCTGAGCAGCGGCGCTCGCTGTGGCAGCGCGAGCGCGAGATCGAGCAGACCCTGTCCCGCTTCGACGGCGACGCCGAAGGCGACGGCAACGGCGGCGACGGCAACGTCGACGCCCTGCGCGAGGAACTGGCCGCGCAGTTCGCCACGCGGGCGGAACTGCTGCCGCAGGCCGAGCAGGCGCGCCTCGACCAGATCGTGGCCCTGGAGCGCCTTGAGCAGTCGCTGCAGCTGCAGTGGCAGAACACGATCGAGCTCACCGCGCTGCTCGACCGCCACCTGCTCTGGACGCCCAGTCACGAAGCGCTGGGCATCGGCTGGCTGGCACGCGTTCCCGAGGGCCTGGCCGATCTCGCCAAACCATCGCGCTACCTCACCAGCCTGCGCCTGCACTGGCAGTGGGTGGAGGCCCATCCCATGCCGGTGGCCGGCTTCGCCCTGCTGGTGGCGGCCGGGTTCGTCCTGCGCCGGCGCGCGCCGGCGCCCCTCGACGCCCTCGCCGCGCCCCTGCGCCAGGTGCGCAGCGACAGCTACCGTTACACGGCCAGGGCCTTGGGTGTTTCGCTGCTCGCAGCGCTGCCTTGGGCGCTTCTGTTCTGGGGCCTGGGCTGGGTCCTGCAGCAAGCTGGCGATGCGGGGCGTTTCAGCGATTCGCTCGGTCGCGCGATGCATGCGATGGTGGGCGGCATCCTGATCGCCGAAGCCCTGCACTGGTTGAGCCGCGAGCGCGGCCTCGGGCATGCGCATTTCCGCTGGCCGCGTCCGCGCCGCGAGGCGATCCGCGCCGCGTTGCCCTGGGTCGTCTTCGGTCTGCTGCCGCTGCAGCTGGTGCTGGCGCTGGGCTTCGTGCGCGGCCAGGAGCCGGCGCTCGACACCGTGGCGCGACTGGCTCTGCTCGCCTTCAGCGCGCTGAGCGCCTGGCTGCTCTGGCGCCTGCTCGCGCCCGGCGCGGTCTGGACCTTCCGCAGCCGCGAGGTGAGCGAGCCCATCGCGGCGCGCCGCCTGGCCCGCGTCGGCCTGGTGGCCTACCTGGCCGGCTGTGCGCTGTTGGCCATGCTCGGCTACCTGCTCACCTCCGGGATCCTGCTGCGCGCGCTGTGGACGAGCCTGGGCGTCGTCCTGGCCGTCGCGCTGGCGCAGGGAATGCTGGCGCGCTGGTTCCTGCTCGGCGAGCGCCGCCTGCTGGCCCGTCACCTGGAGGAACGCCGCGCCAGCGAACGCAGCGCCGCGACGGAGGACCGCCACGAGCCGCTGCCAGAGCTGGAGTCCGACGCCGCCGCGCTGGCGCGGGCCAGCATCACCGCCCAGACGCGACGCCTGCTGCGGGCCACCGTCATCACCCTGCTCGCGCTCGGCCTGCTGGCGGTCTGGACCGACGTGCTGCCGGCGTTCGAACGCCTGAAGGAGATCGCGCTCTGGCAGTTCGATACGATCGACACCGAAGGCGCCAAGATCAAGGGCACGGTGGCGCTGAGCGATCTCCTGCTCGGCATCGCGCTGCTGCTGCTCACCTTCATCGCCGCGCGCAACCTGCCGGCGCTGGTCGAGATCGCCCTGCTCAGCCGCATCGCGATCGACGCGCCGACACGCTATGCCATCACCAGCATCAGCCGCTACCTGATCGTGATCGTCGGCACCCTCGCCGGTCTGTCGCTGTTCGGCCTGCGCTGGTCGCAGCTGCAGTGGATGGCGGCAGCGCTCTCGGTCGGCCTGGGCTTCGGCCTGCAGGAGATCTTCGCCAACTTCGTGTCCGGCCTGATCCTGCTGTTCGAGCGGCCGTTCCGTGTCGGCGACGTGATCACCATCGGCGACCAGACCGGCACCGTGTCGCGCATCCGCACCCGCGCCACCACCCTGGTCGACTTCGACGGCAAGGAAATCGTGGTGCCGAACAAGACCTTCATCACCGACCGCCTGGTGAACTGGACCCTGAGCGACACCCGCACCCGCGTCATCGTGCGCGTGGGCGTGGCCTACGGCACACCGCCGGACAAGGTGCACGCGCTGCTGCAGCGCGTCGCGGACGAGCATCCGGGCGTGCTCAAGGATCCGCCCGCGCGCACCTGGTTCATGGCCTTCGGGCCCAGCTCGCTGGACTTCGAACTGCGCGTCTTCGTGGCTTCCATCCAGGACCGGCTGTCGGTGCTGGACGCGCTCAACTGCCGCATCGCCGAATTGTTCCAGGCCGAGGGCATCGAGATCGCCTTCCCCCAGCTCGACCTGCACATCCGCGACGTCGCCGACAAGTCGACGCCGGAAAAATCCGAAGCCTCACGTTCCTGAGCGCGGCCGTCGGCGCGCCCGCTCAGGGCGCACCGAGCGCCTGGCGCACGCGTGCCTCGAAGCGGTCCTGGTCGTACTGCATGAGGATGCGGGCGCGCTCGGCCTGTCCGCCGCGGCGCTCCCAATCCACGAGGGTGGCGCCGCGGTAGATACCGGGCTCGGTCGCCACGGACAGGGCGCGGGTTTCCATGAACAGGGCCGACTCCGGCTCCAGCGCCAGCGCCATGGCCAGCGCATCGGCACACAGCCAGCGCGTGCGGCGGCGGTCGAAGCTGCCATCGCGATTGAAGCGCGAAATCGCCGCGAAGTAGGCTGCCACCGGCGTCGATGCGCCGAGCCAGCCTTCGACCGCCGCGCGGTCCAGGCCGTGCCGCATGACCGCCTCCCAGTCAGCCAGATCGTAGGCCGGCCACGCCGAGAGCACGATGTGCGCGGCCTCGGGATCGTAGGCGATGTTGAACTCGGCCGCCGTCGTGATGTTGCCGTGGCCGGTCACCGCGCCGCCCATCACCACCAGGCGCCTGATGCGCTGCGGCAGGCTCGGATCGAGGCGCAGCGCCAGCGCGAGGTTGGTGAGCGGTCCAAGCGCGACCAGATCCAGTTCGCCGGCATGCTCGTGCGAGAGACGCAGCAGGGCGAGCGCGGCGTGTTCGTCATGCGCCCGCGCCTGCGGAGGCGCCATTCCCGTATCGCCGAAGCCGTCCCGCCCGTGCACGTAGCCGGCGTCGGCGGACGGGTGCACCAGGGGGCCGGCGCAACCGGGGAACACCGGCACCGTGCGCCCCGCCACCTCCAGCAGCTTGAGCGCGTTGCGCACGGTGTGGGCCAGCCCGACGTTGCCGGCGCCGATGCCGAGTCCGAGGACCTCGGCGCGCGGCTCGGCCAGGGCCATCAGGATGGCGAGGGCGTCGTCCACGCCGGGGTCGGTGTCGATGAAGAGCTTCATGCGTCGGTTCGTGCTCATGGCGAGGGCGCGCGAGACGCGAGGATGACCTCGCGTCCGAGCCCCCAGGGCACGCGCGGATCGCGCGGCAGGATCGCGGCCCGGTCGAACCCGGCCGCACGCAGGCGATCGACGATGTCGCGCCCGTAGTCACGGTAGCAGAGGATGCCCACGCCGGGGCGGAGCGGATCGCCGTGGTAGGCCGGTGGCCGCAGGTGCTCCACCCGCCCCTCCCACAGCCGCGCCCGCTCGCGCGTCGAGGGCTGCTCGCCCAGGGGCACGGTGAACAGCAGGACGCCGCCCGGCCGCAGCACGCGCCGCAGCTCGGCGAAGGCGTCGGCATCCGAGGGCACGTGCTCCAGCACCTCGGTGCTGGTGCACAGATCGAAGCAGGCATCGGCGTAGCTCAGATGCTGCACGTCCTCGCAGCGCACGCCGCCGCGCACTTCGCCCGGCGCCGCGCCCTCGACGTACTCCGACAGGCTGGCCGTGGCCGCCTCGCGCCGCAGGAAGGCGACCAGCGGGCCGCGCGCGGACAGCTCGCAGACGTCGAGTCCGCGCAGGGCGCCGACGCGGTCCCGGATCGCCCAGCCGAGCGACAGGTGCACCGCGCTCGCCCCGCAGCGCAGGCAGCGCAGGGCCAGTTCGTCCCGCGCCAGGCGCAGCAGCAGGGTCGGCCCACAGAATGGGCATGCGCCGATGCGTGCGCGCAGTTCGCGCCAGCGCAGCAGTGCACGCAGTTGGGCCAGGCGACTCATGCGCCGGCGTAGCGTTCGGCCGCGCCGACCCAGCGCGCGATCAGGCGGTCGACCTCGGCCGGCTGGCGCTGCAGCAGGCGCGCGGCGACCTCGTGCACGGCCGGCAGCAGGTGCGCGTCGCGCCCCAGGTCAGCGATGCGGAAGCCGGCCCGACCGGTCTGGCGGGTGCCGAGCAGCTCGCCCGGGCCGCGCAGCTCGAGATCCTTCTCCGCGATCGCGAACCCGTCGTTGGTCTGGCGCATGGTCTCCAGGCGCTCGCGCGCGAGCTGCGACAGCGGCGTCTGGTAGAGCAGCACGCAGCTCGACGCCGCGCTGCCCCGCCCCACCCGTCCGCGCAGCTGATGCAGCTGGGCCAGGCCAAGGCGTTCGGCGTTCTCGATCACCATGAGCGAGGCATTGGGCACATCGACGCCCACTTCGATCACGGTGGTGGAGACCAGCACGCCCATGACGCCGGCCGAGAACAGCTCCATCACCGCCTTCTTCTCGGCCGTGGGCATGCGCGAATGCAGCAGGCCGAC
>JANJTY010000144.1 GCA_024710865.1 Lysobacteraceae bacterium
CGGCGCGGAAGTAGAGCGCGTTGGTCAGCACCAGGCGCGCGTCGGCATCGACGCTGCCGGGCGGCAGCAGCTGCTGGATCAGGCCGGCGGTGTACTCGCCGATCCTGCCGTTGATGCGCGCGCGCGCGGCCTCGGGATCGGTGGCGAAATCGAGCGCCGTCGGTGCGCTGCCGTAGTGTCGCTGCAGGGTGGACAGGAACTCGCCGCCGACGCTGAACCCGCGCTGCAGCCAGAGGTCGTTGACCACGCGCAGGCTGAGCGCGTTCTGGTCTTCGTTGCCTTCGCGCTGCAGCGCGGCCAGTTCCGCGAGCAGGGCGCCGAAGCCGGCGTGCCAGGCCTCAGCGCTGCCCGAGAAGGCCAGGGCCTGGCGCAGCTCGTCCAGGGTCTGCCCGCGTGCGCCGGCGCCCAGCATGGCGAACACGCCGGCGATGCTGAGGGGGGAGAACACGTGGTTGTCGCGTGCCTCGGCCAGCTGGCGGTGGAAGCGCCAGGCGAAGCGGTTGAGGTCGGCGCTGACGACGGCGGTGCTGGGCATGGTCGATGGGTCCGGAGCGGACGCGGGCGCCGCCTCGCAGAGCACCGTAGCAGAGAGCAGGCAGGCGGCGGCGAGGCGCCGGGCGTATCGGCTCACGTGGGACTCCTCTCGCTTCACGCATCGGGACAGGCCGCGGCGGCAAGCGTATCGTCACTGCGTCGCCGCCGTCCGCCACCGCACCACCGACCGGAGTCCGCCGCATGTCCACGACGCTCGTCGCCCTGACCGGCTTCATCGCCTGGGCCCTGCTGCTGCTGGCCCTGATGGAGGCCATCCGAAGCTGGCTGGTCATGTCCGGCCGGGTGCCGGCCAACGGCTTCACGCCAGACAACGCCGGACTCTCGCCCTTCATGCAGCGCCTGGCCCGGGCGCATGCCAACTGCGTCGAGAGCCTGCCGCTGTTCGGGGGCCTGATGCTGGTGGCCGAGCTTTCCGGCCGCGCCGCAGTGACCGATCCGCTGGCCTTCGTGCTGCTGGGCGCGCGCGTGCTGCAGTCGCTGCTGCACCTGTACTCGCTGGCACCGGCGGTCGTGACCCTGCGCTTCACCGCCTTCGCCCTGCAGCTGGGCATTGCGCTGTACTGGGCCGTGGCCCTCCTGCGCGGTGGTCTCGGCGCCTGACACCGCCCGCTCCGCGGGCGCATCCGCCGCGGGCGGCTAACGCCTGACCTCTCCCGCTTCGAAGCCGCTCGCGAAGACCGGGTCGTCCAGCCGTACCACGGTCAGGGTCCAGCTGGCGCTGTCCGACGCGCCATCGTCGTCGGTGACCGTGATCTGCACGGCGTGCTCGATGCCCGGCGGCGCGTCGGCCTGCCAGGCGCGCGGCAGCCAGGTGAGGATGCCGCCCGGGCTCAGGTTCAGGCCGTCCGGACCCTGGTCGAGCTGCCAGCTGAGCGCCGCGGCGCCGCCCGGATCGTCCACCACCGGCACCAGGCTGTAGACATCGCCGAGGATCAGCACCTCGTCCTCCGGCGGCAGCAGGACCGGTGGAACGTTGAGCGCGCGCACGGTGAAGCTGACCGTGTCGCTGCCGCCGTCGCCGTCGGACACCTCAAGCTCGACCAGATGCTCGATGCCCGGCGCCGGGCCGGCCTGGGCCGCGTCCGGAGTAAAGTCGAGCAGGCCGAGCGGGTGCACGCTCAGCCCGGTCGGACCCGACACCAGGGTCCAGTGCGGCGGGTCGAGCGGCGAGGCATCGCTGGCCGACAGCGTCAGCTGCAGGCGAGCCCCCTCGTCGACGCTGGCGTCGGCCGGTGCCAGGGCCACCGGCGGCACGTTCTCCACCGTCACCGGCAGGGTGGTTTCGACGAAGCTGTCCTCATCCCAGACCCGCACCCGCACCGGGTAGACGCTGCCGCCGGCCGGGTTGTCGAGGAAGGTCCAGCTGATCGCCGGACTGGTCGTGCTGAGATCGTCCACGCCGTCGCCATCGAAGTCGTAGCTGACGTGCGAGACGGGATCGACGGACGGATTCGCGGCGCCGCTGCCGGCGGCGACCAGGAACTGCACGCTGACCGGCTCCAGCGTGCCGGCGGCATCGACGCTGGCCGAGGCCAGCACCGGATCGACCTCGGCCACATCCACCGTCAGCGTCTGCAGCGCGGACACGCTGCCGTCGGCGTCGCTGACGCGCACCGCCAAGGTGCGCAGACCGGAGTCCTCCAGCAGCCACTGGCGCGAGAATGCGCCGTCCGCGGGGGCCGGATCGCTGAGCTCGGGCTGGAAGCTGACGCCGTCGTAGTCGGTATCCCATTCGATCAGGTAGGGCGCGGCGGCGTCGCCGCCGTCGGCGAAGCTGCCGTCGACCTGCAGGGTGTCACCTTCGCTCAGCGCGCCGGGTCCAGACAGCGCATCGAGCACGGGGGGCACGTCGCTCACCTCCACCAAGGAGGTGACGATGTCCGAGATGCCGCCGTCGGCATCGACCACGCGCAACGCGATGGTGTAGGTGCCGTCGGCGGCGTAGCTCAGCGGCAGGCTGGCCGGACCGGTCGTGGCGCGTGCCTCCGCCACGTCCACGTCGAAGGTGCTGCCGTCGTAGTCCAGGTCGAGCTGGACCTGCCAGGGCGCGTCGCGGCCCGGGTCGGCAAAGTCGAACTCGACCGTGCCGGCCTGGCCCTCCGGCAGCGGCGCCGCCGCCACGGACAGGCTGTGCGGCGCGACGTTGCCGACGTCAAGATCGAGCGCGTAGGGGATGCCGTTGCCGCTGCCCACCACGCGCACCCGCACCGGCAGCGGCGAGCCGCTGTCGAAACCGGGCAGATCGACCGTGGCGGGCGAGGCGGCCACCGGCGCCTGCCCATCGTCGAAACTGCCGTCGAGGTCCGAATCGAGCTGGAGCTGCCAGGGGCCGCTGCCGGAGGCGTCGGTGAAGTCGATGGTGAAGCTCACGGCCTCGCCTTCCTGGCTGCTGGCCGGTGCGGCCTGGACGGAATTGAGCACGGGTGGCGACGCCAGGCTCCATCGCTGGGCGCTGGGCGCGGTGAGGACCGCCTGGTTGAATCCGTACTGGGTCGCGACCGTGCTGGAGACCTGCACGCCCACGGTTGCGCTGGCGCCGCCGTCGAAGGCCGCGTTGCCCACGTTCACATCCGCATAGTGGAACTCGAAGTCGGGACTGCCCTCGAAGAAGACCAACTGGAATCGGAGGGTGTCGCTGCCCGTCCGCGTCAGTCGGTGGTGGACGTTGCGCCACTCGATGACCAGCTCGCGCGACGGTGCGGTGCCGGTCACGGCCCAGAAGACGTTGTCGGCCGAGGTCGGACCCGGATACAGGTCATCCCAGAACGGTGCGATCAGCGTTGCATAGGTGGGGACCGGCAAGCCCTGGTTGGTGAAGCTGGGATTGCTCTCGAAGCTCACCGCGCCGTTCATGCTGACCCGCAGGGAGGTTTGCCCCGGTCCATTCGCGAAGGGGATGGGAAACGGCAAGGTGAGGGTGGTGACGGTGTCGTCGGCCTGGCCCAGGTTGGTGCCGGCGATGGCCCGCCAGGCGTGGGGGATGTCGCTGCGCTGGTAACCGCTCACGCCGTTGATGCTGAGCGTCTGGCTGCCATCGAAGTTCAGGACCGTGGTTCCGAGCGCCGACGGATAGTAGAGGCCCGTGTAGCGCCCGTCGCCGGCGGCCCTGTCGCCGCCAAGCCCATCGTCGCGCAGGCTGAGGCTGGCGCCGGTGACGACGGGCGGGGCGACCGCCGCATCGCAGTCGAGCTTCAGCACTTCGACCCGCACGGCGTCGCCGAGCACGACGTTGACCGTGTCGCTGTGCGGCAGCGTCCGGCGCAACACGGTCTGGCCGGCGCAGCTCAGGCTGCCCGCGCCGGCCACGTCGGCGGCACGCAGCCGGCGGCCGCCCACGTTGCGGTTGGCCAGCCCAGGCACCGGCGTTCCACCGGCGATCGTCAGACGGAGGATGTCCTGCGGCGTGCGCATCGGGTCCTGCGCCTTGAGCAGGGCCAGCAGGCCAGCGGCATGGGCCGCGGCGTACTCGGTGCCCGAGAACACCGTCGCTCCTCCCCCCAGCGCCAGGGTCAGGACATCGGTGCCCGGCGCGGACACCTCGACGCTGCGCGCGCCGAAACTGCTGTAGCTGGCGTGGACGTCGTTGCGGTCGGTGGCGGCGGCCACCAGGCGCAGGGGGAAATCGTAGCTGGCCGGGAAGTTGGTGCCCGTGTCGAGGTCGAGGCCGACGTTGCCGGAGCCGACCACGGTGATCACGCCCGACTGGCCCAGCGCCTGCAGGACATCCAGCAGCGCCTGGCTGAATCCGCCGCCGCCCCAGCCGTTGACCGTGGCGAGCAGGTCCACCGGCTGACTGGCGCGGGTCTTGAGGCCCAGCGCGTAGTCGAAGCATTCGATGGCATCGGCGAGGGTTCCGGATCCGCCAGCGCTCAGGAACTTGCAGCCCAGCAGCCGGGCCTGCGGCGCCAGACCGCTGATGCCCATGGCGTTGTTGCCCGCGGCCGCCGCGACGCTCGCCACGGCCGTGCCATGGCCCTGGTCGTCCTGTGGGTCGCCGCTGCCGGTGATGGTGTTGACGCCATGCACGTCGTCGACATAGCCGTTGCCGTCGTCGTCCACGCCGTTGCCCGCGATCTCGCCGGCATTCACGAACAGGTTGGGCTGGAGGTCGGGGTGCGCCAGGTCGATCCCGGTGTCGATCACCAGCAGCACGCGGTCGGTGCCGGTCGACAGGTCCCAGGCCTCGGGACCGTTCACGTCCGCATCGGGCGTGCCGCCGGACTGGCCGGTG
>JANJTY010000186.1 GCA_024710865.1 Lysobacteraceae bacterium
ACTCCGGCGCTTTGCTGTTGCTGTTGCTGTTGCTCTTCGGTGTGAAATCCCCCTTTCGGCCCGCGCCGAGCAGCGCAGACAGGACCGGGAGCAAGGCGCGCATGTTCGAGGCCATGGATGGCCGAGTTCGCGCCGGCCCGGGCATGGCGAGCAGCGCAGGGCACCGCGCAGGCTCCGCCTGCGCGGCGCGGGACGGGGGTGCCCTTTCTGTTGGTTACTTCTCTTTGGGCACGCACGAGCCGAGCAGGAGCGAGGCCGAATGCCGAAGGCAGCCCGCAGGGCGGAGGGCAGGATGCCCGACGTAAAGAGAAGTAACTCGCGCCCCGAAGGGGCACGAAAGCCTTGCTTCAAAGCTCTGCCTTGCTGCAAAGCTCCAAGAAGCGACCCCCGCCCGCCCGCGGAACCAGACCGATGACGCGGTTCGCTGCGCTCACCACATCCTACGCCGCGGCCCATCACCGCACCGCTCTGAGTGCGCGACCAGACTGGTGCCAGCTTCAGCCCTGCGCCGGCGCGCGAGCCGTTTCCGACGCGACATTCGGCGTCGCCCGCCGCGACAGTCGCGCGTACAGCCAACCCCCAACCGTGCCGGTCAGCCCAATCGACACGAACCCCGCCACCGCGCGCGTGGCCGCAATCACCGTGATCGGCAGCGTGAACTTCATCGCCAGCAGGGTGACGAACACCGCGACGGTGCCGGCCACGACCAGCAGGGCGGTGCGGCGCGCGGGCAGGAACCAGGCCAGCACGGTGGCGCTGACGAAGGCGATCAGGAAAGCCAGGGCGAGGATGGCGGCCCAGAGCGGGGCGAACCCGGCGAGGTCCTGTGCGGTGGTGAGCAGGCGCGTGCCAAGCGGGATGGTGGCCCCTAGGCCCTGCAGCGCGGCGAGGTTGAACTGGGTCTGCACCACGCTGCCGAGGGCGGCGGTGGCGGCAGTGGCCGCGAGGTAGGCCAGCAGCAGGCGAAGTCCGTGCGACACCGGGGCGATTCCGCGTGAGGTCCGGCCCGAATCTTGCCGCATCGCGGCGGCCGGCGCAGGTAGGATTCGCGCATCGCCGTCTCCATCGGACTCCGCCATGCGTTCGTTGCTTCCCTGGATTGCGCTCCTGCTGGCGGGTCTGGCCTGCGCCGCCCCTGCGCCGCGCGTCGCGGTCGTGGCCGAGGGCCTGGCGTTTCCCTGGTCGCTGGCATTTCTGCCGGACGGTTCGATGCTGGTGACCGAACGCGCCGGTCGGCTGCGCGTGATCGAGCAGGGCCAGCTGCGCGCGGCGCCGGTCGCGGGCGTGCCGGCGGTGTACGCGGCCGGGCAGGGCGGGTTGCTCGAGGTGCTTCCGCATCCGGCGTTCGACGCGAATCGCTGGATCTATCTGAGCTACGCGCACGGTGGCCCTGGGGCCAACGCGCTGCGCGTGGCGCGCGCGCGGTTCGACGGCGAGCGCCTGTTGAACCTGGAGGTGCTGCTGACCCTGGCGCCGGCCAAGGCCACGGCCGTGCACTACGGCGGACGCCTTGCCTGGCTGCCCGACGGCAGCCTGCTGGTGGCGGGCGGCGACGGCTTCGATTACCGCGAGCAGGCGCAGCGCCTGGACTCGCACCTGGGCAAGATCCTGCGCATCCAGGCTGATGGCGGCGTGCCGGCGGACAATCCCTTCGTCGATCGCGCGGAGGCGCGTGCGGAGATCTACAGCCTCGGGCATCGCAACGTGCAGGGCCTGATCGTGGATGCGGACGGCGCGGTGTTCGCGCACGAGCACGGCCCGCGCGGTGGCGACGAGCTCAACCGTATCGTCGCGGGCGGCAATTACGGCTGGCCGCTCGCCACGCACGGCGTCGACTACAGCGGTGCGCGGGTGAGTCCGTTCACGCGCCATGCTGACATGCTCGACCCGCTTCACGTCTGGACGCCGTCGATCGCGCCCGCGGGCCTGGCGCGCTATGCGGGCACGGCTTTTCCCGCCTGGTCGGGACGACTGCTGGTCACGGCCCTGGCCGGGCAGGCGCTGCACGTGCTGAACCTCGACGGCGGGAAGGTGGTGGAGGAGGCGCGCGTGCTGTCCGAGCGCACGGAGCGCCTGCGCGACGTGCGCGTGGGGCCGGATGGGCTCGTGTACCTGCTGACCGACAGCGCCGAGGGCCGGGTTCTGCGGCTCGCGCCTCCGTAGGCGCAGTCGGCGCACGGCTGGGAACCGCGGCTACTCCGGTCGCCGACAGGGTTGGCTGCTACCGGCCGATTCCGCGCGGGAGCGCGCCGCGCGCGCGACTGCGGCGCTGACCGGCCTGGATCAGCCGGCCCCGGCCCCCCGCCGGCGGCAGGCGTCGGAGCACCAGCGCACGGCATCCCAGACCTTTTCCCAGCGCTTGCGCCAGGCGAAGGGGCGGCCACAGGCGGGGCAGAGCTTGTGCGGACGCTGCGAGGGCGGGCGGTGGCGCGGCATCAGGCCGCGGCCTCGACCCGGTTGCGGCCCTTGCGCTTGGCCTCGTACAGGGCGGCGTCGGCCGAACGCAGCAGCTGGTCCGGCGAAACCATGCCGATCGGGCCGGTGGCGGCAACGCCAATGCTGAGGCTGATCGGGCTGTCCGGCTGGGTGAAGCGGGAATGGATGGCCTGCGCGCGGGCGCGCGCGGCGTCGAGGTCCGCGCCGGGCAGGATCAGGGCGAACTCCTCGCCGCCGAAGCGGGCCAGCAGTTCGCGGGTCGGATCGCACAGGGCGCGCAGTTCGCCGCCGACCCAGCGCAGCTGCTCGTCGCCCTCGAGGTGGCCGTAGCGGTCGTTGAACTGCTTGAAGTGGTCGATATCGATCATGACCGCAGCGATCGAACGCTGGGTGTCGAGGCAGCGCTGCCATTCGCGCGCCAGACCTTGCTCCAGCGCGCGCCGGTTGGGCACGCCCGTCAGGCTGTCGATGGTGGCCATCTCGGCCAGGCGACGGTTGGCTTCCTGCAGTTCGGCGGTGCGCTCGGCAATGCGCTGCTCCAGGCGGCGGGTCTGCTCGGCGTAGCGGCGCAGGCGCCAGCGTGCGCTCAGTTGCATCAGCACGATCACGGACGCCAGTGCGAGCAGCACACCCAGGCCCCGCGCCCAGCGCGTTTCCCACCACAGCGGGTCGACCGAGAAGGCGTAGCTCAGCGATTCCGCGCTGCGTCCGCTGCGCGTACGCGCTTCCACCTCGAGGCGGAACCTGCCGGCCGGCAGCTCGCGCAGCGCCAGGCTCTCGTCGCTGCTCCAGTCGCTCCATTCGCCCTGCAGGCCCTCGATGCGGTAGCGGAACTCCGGCGCGCTCTCCAGGCTGACCAGCCCGAAACGCGCGCTGAGGGTCGCGCGCGAGGGCAAGGTGGGCGCCTCGTCCGTCGCGATGAGAGGCAGCGCCACCGCTCCGCGTGCATCGCTGCGGTATTCGAGTCGGCGCAGCCCCGCGCGCAACGCTGGCTTGGGCATTTCCGGCGCGGAAGGATCGAACTGCAGTAGCCCGGACCAGGTTGCGATGCGCACCAGGCCATCGGCATCGCCGTGCACGTAGGCGAAGCCCTGGCTGAGGCCGGCACCGGTGTGCAGGGCGACCCAGTCCGGTGTGCCCTTGCGCTGGAACCAGAGTTCGCGGCTGGTGTAAGCGAAGCTACCCGCCGCGGTTTCGACGATGCTGGTCTCCATCAGCCGTTCGATGCGGTCGAGCGGCGTCGGGCGGTCCGGCAGGAAGCGTTCGCCGTCCCAGCGGTAGGCGCGCTGGCCGGTGAGGGCGTAGTAGCGGCCGTCCAGCTCCACCAGGGAGGCGCCGTGCGGATACTCGAGATCGAGACCGCTGCCGGGGTCGAGGGTTTCGATGCGGCGCTCGCCGCTTTCGCGGTCCAGCCACCAGCGCTGCGGCCAGCCGCGGTAGTTGCCGACCCACAGCTCGCCCGGCGCGGGCTCGTGCAGGGAGCTGATGGCAAGACCGTCCAGCGGCCACTGATGGCGAGCGCGCCAGACATCGCCCTCCCGCTGCAGCAGGTGCAGCGAGGCCTCGCCGATGGCGTAGGCGAAGCGCTCGTCGCGCTCGGATACGGTGACGGTATACAGCGCCTCACCTTCCAGCAGGCGCTCGGGCGTGCGCTGGCCGGGGCGCAACCAGAGCAGCCCGGAGCGGTCGGTCACCAGCAGGCCGGCGCTGGTGGCCTCCATGTCGGTGGCCTCGAGGTGAGTCTCGATCGCCAGATCGAAGCGGGTGCGGCCACCGCCGCCCGGGGCGCGCAATACGCCGATCGAGGTCGCGACCCAGAGCGCGTCCTCGTACCAGGCGCTGGTGTAGATACCGCCGTTCAGGCCCTCCTCCGGTCCGAAGCGGGTCCAGGGCGAAGGCAGGCGCAGGCGCACGGCTTCACCCTCGGTCGCCAGCCACAGCCCGCCTTCGCGGTCCAGGCCCATGCCCAGGATGGTGTAGGCGCTGACCGCGTAACTGCCGCGCAGGCGCAGGTCGGAGGAGAACCACAGCACCTGGCCACCGAACGTGCCAAGGGCGTAGCTGCCGTCGGGCAGTTCGATGCCGGTGTAGGGCTCGTCCTGCGCGAACACGGACGGCGCCTCACCGCCCAGCGCGCGGATGCCGGATTCGCTGGCGAGGTGGAAACCGTCGTCGCTCACCAGCAGGCGGCCCTCTGGTCGCGGGAACAACTGGAACAACGGCCGCTCGGCGAAGCGCTCGGCCTGCGGTTCGGGCTCGAAGCGGCCGTCGGACCAGCGCATCAGGCCGCCGCCGGCGACGCGCGCGTAGAGGCGGTCGTCGACCGCGCTGAAGCCGCGCACGTCGGGCGGCAGCGGCCAGTGCCGGGTGCGGCCGTCGTAGCCCAGGAACAGCAGGCGGTGGGCGGCGCGGAAGTACAGGCCGGACGGCGTTTCCAGCACGTCCCAGACCTCGGCCAGGTTGGCCTCGTCCTCACCCAGGTCGAAGCGCGGGCGCAGGTCGACGTAGCGGCGCTCGCCGGTGGCGCTCTCCTCGATCACGCCGAAGTGGTCATAGCTGCCGACGTAGACGCGGCCGTCGGCACCCAGTGCGAGCGCACGCGCCGGCGCTTTCAGCGGCAGTTCGAGCAACTCCCAGTGGCGGCCATCGAAGATCAGCAGTCCCTCGGTGTTGCCGAGATAAACCAGGCCACGTGCATCCGACACCATGCTGTAATGCGTGGGCAGGGCCGGATAGTCGTCCGAGGTGTAGCGCTGCAGCAGGGGCATGCCGAGCAGCGGCGAGCCTTGGCCGGCCGCAGCTGGGGCGGTCAGCAGGCACAGAAGAATCAGGAGCTTTCGGAACATCCTGCCAGTGTTGCCTGAGGACGGGTCGGGAAGCTTGCCGGGGTTCACGCTTTGCGACCCGCCCGGTTGCGCCGTGGCGCGGCGCCCGCCTGCGCTGTTCATCCCGCCTCCCCGCGGTGGATGGGACCGTTCGGCCGGCGCCTCCCTTCGCCACCGCGGCCTGCGCCTGCCAGTGTAGCGGCTCAACCGCCGCCCGGCGCACGCCTTCCGCGCGGGCGGGGCCTGGCTTAGGCTGCGCGCATGACCTGCCTGAGCGTGAACCTCAACAAGATCGCGGTGCTGCGCAACGCGCGCGGCGGCGCGGAGCCGGACGTGATGCGCGCGGCGCGCTGCGTGATGGCGGCCGGCGCGGTCGGCATCACCGTGCATCCGCGTCCCGACCAGCGCCACATCCGGGAGGCCGACGTGCTCGAACTCGGCGCCTGGCTGGGTAGCGGCGCGGGTGAGTTCAACATCGAGGGCAATCCCTTCGCGCCGCCGCGTGCGGGCTACCCGGGCCTGCTCGAGCTGGCCCGCCGCACCCGCCCGACCCAGGTCACCCTGGTGCCGGACGGCGACGGCCAGGTCACCTCCGACCACGGCTTCGACCTGCCGCGCGACGCCGCCCGGCTCGCCCCGCTGGTGGCGGACTTCAAGGCGCTGGGCTGCCGCGTCAGCGCCTTCGTCGATGCCGGCTGCGCCGGTCTGGACGCGGGCGCGGCGATCGGCCTCGACCGCATCGAGCTCTACACCGGGCCCTTCGCCCACGCGCACGCCGCGGGAGACGCCAGCGCCGCGCTGGCCGCCTGCCGCCGCAGCGCGCTCGAAGCCGCCGCGCTGGGTATCGGGGTGAACGCCGGACACGACCTCAGCCAGGCCAACCTGGCCGACTTCCTCTCTGCCGTGCCGGGCGTGCTGGAGGTCTCGATCGGGCACGCCCTGATCGGCGAGGCGCTGTACGACGGGCTCGACCGCACCGTGCGCGCCTACGTCGCGCTCTGCGCCGGTCGCTGAGGAGGCCCGCATGCTGGCCGAATTCAAGGCGCTGGTCGAAGTCCTGGGCTACGGCATCGAGGGCGTCGGCGTGCTGGTCATCCTGTTCGGCAGTCTGGCGGCCTGCCTCGGCTGGCTGCGCCACCGCGGTGGCGGACCCGAAGGCGCGGCCTACCACGAGCTGCGCAAGCGCCTGGGGCGGGCCATCATCATCGGGCTGGAGTTCCTGATCGCCGGCGACATCATCCGCACCGTGGCGGTCGATCACACCCTGGCCAGCCTTTCCGGCCTGGCCATCATCATCGCGATCCGCGCCTTCCTCAGCCTGACCCTGTTCCTCGAGGTCGAGGGCCGCTGGCCCTGGCAGCCGCCGCGACGCGACGACGCATGAGCGCGAAGCCGGACGCCGCCGCGACCGCGGCGGAACTGCTGGCGCTGCCGTCCGAGTCGGGCGTGCTCGCCTGGCCCGATGCGCCGCTGGCCTGGCTGCGCGCGCGCCCGGCGACCTGGCTGCGCCGGCTGCGGCAGCGGCCGGTGCTGGAGCAGGGCTTCCGCCCGCTGGCCGCTGCGCTGGAGCGCGATGGCTGGGCCGTCGAGCGCGAGGCCGCGGGCCGGTTTCCCCTGCTGCTGGTCTCGCCGCCGCGCCAGCGCGAGGCCGCGCGCGCGCAGTTCGCGCGCGCGCTCGGCCTGCTGGCCCCGGGCGGACGCGTGCTGGCAGCGGTGCCGAACGCGGAAGGCGCGCGCTCGGCCGAGGCCGATCTCGCGACCCTCGCCGGGCCGGTGCAGACCCTGTCCAAGCACCACTGCCGGGTGTTCTGGACCGCGCCGCTGGATCCGGCAACGCTGGACCAGGCGCGCATCGCCGCGTGGCAGGCGCTGGATGCGCCGCGCCCGATCGAGGACGGCCGCTTCCTCAGCCGGCCCGGCGTGTTCGCCTGGGACCGCATCGATGCGGCCTCGGCCCTGCTGGCCGACTGCCTCGATCCGGGGCTCGCTGGCGAGGCCGCCGACCTCGGCTGCGGCTGGGGCTATCTGGGCCACGCGCTGCTCTCGCGCTGTCCCGGCATCACCGCCCTCGACGGTTTCGAGGCCGAGGCCGCTGCGCTGGAGCTGGCCCGGCACAACCTCGCGCCCTTCGCGAGCCGGGTGCGGCTCGGTTTCCACTGGCACGACGTGCGCGCGGGCCTGCCCGGCCGCTACGACCTGATCCTGAGCAATCCGCCCTTCCACCAGGGCCGCGCCGCCGAGCCCGCCCTGGGCCAGGCCTTCATCGCCGCCGCCGCCGAGGCGCTGCGGCCGGGCGGCCGCCTGCTGCTGGTAGCCAACGCCCACCTGCCGTACGAGGCCGTCCTGCGCGCACGGTTTTCCGAACTGCGTCTGCGCCGCGCCGAAGCCGGCTTCAAGGTCTACGAGGCGCAGCGGTGAAGCTGCTGCGCTACCTGGCCAACCTCGGCTACGGCAGCCGGCGCGAGGTCGCCGCGCTGATCGAGGACGGCCGCGTCACCGATGCCGACGGCGCGCCGCTGGAGGCGGACGCGCGCGTGCCGCACGCCGCGATCCGGCTCGACGGCGCGCCGCTCGATCCCGCGCCCGGATCGCTCTTCCTGCTGCACAAGCCGGTCGGCTACACCTGCTCGACGCGTGATGCCGGGCGCCTGGTCTACGACCTCCTGCCGCCGCGTCTGCGCGCCCGTTCGCCGATCGTCTCGCCCGTCGGGCGCCTGGACCGCGACACCTCCGGCCTGCTGCTTTTGACCGACGACGGCGGCCTGCTGCACCGGATCATTTCCCCGCGCGCGCGCATCGCCAAGGTGTACGAGGCCGAGCTGGCGCAGGACCTGCGCGGCGACGAGGGTGCGCTGTTCGAGAGCGGTGGCCTGATGCTGGAATCGGAGACCACGCCGCTGCTGCCGGCCGGCTTCGAGGCGCTGGGTCCGCGGCATGCGCGCCTGATCCTGCACGAGGGCCGCTACCACCAGGTGCGGCGCATGTTCGGTGCGGTCGGCAACCGCGTCCTCGCCCTGCATCGCAGCCGCGTCGGCGGCCTTGGCCTGGGCGATCTGCCTGCCGGTCAGTGGCGCGTGCTGGAGGCCGACGAGATCGCCGCGCTGTTCGCGTCCGCGGGCTGATCGATCAGGAGCCCGCCGGCAGGCCGAGCAGCAGGGCCGCGCCGAGGCCGATGCGGTAGATGGCGAAGGGCGTGTAGCGGTGGGTCTTGATGTAGGCCAGCAGCCAGCGCACCGCGAGGAATCCGGTCAGGGTGGCTGCGAGGAAGGCAGCGGCCAGCTCGCCCCAGGCCTCCGGTTCGGCCGCAGGGCCGGCCAGGGCGTATTCGAGGCCGGCATAGGCGCTGGCTGCGAACATGGTGGGAATGCCGACCAGGAACACGAACTCGGTCGCCGCGGGCCGGCTGCGGGTGCCGGCCAGCAGGGCGATGAAGATCGCCGCGGCCGAGCGCGAGGTGCCGGGGAACACGCCGGCCACGACCTGCGCCAGCCCGACCAGCGCCGCCACGGTCCAAGTCACCTGTTCGGTACCCGGTCGACGTTCCGCCAGGCGCTCGGCCAGCAGCATCCAGATGCCGCCGATGATCAGGGCCCAGGCCACCGGCGTCACCGTCTCCGGCAGCTCCCAGCCGGCCAGGCGCACCGGGATGCCGACCGCGGCGGTGACGCCGAAGGCGAGCCCGATCTTGAGCGCGTACTCGAGGTTCTCGCGCTCGCGGAGGCCGGTCAGCAGCCGCCACAGCCGCCCGCGGTAGACGAGGCAGATGGCGAGGATCGCGCCGGCCTGCACCACGATGTTGAACAGGTCCGAACGCGCCCCCAGCCAGTGCTGCGCGATCAGCAGGTGGCCGGTGCTGGAAATCGGCAGGAACTCGGTCAGGCCTTCGATCAGGCCCAGCAGCAGGGCGGTCAGCAGGTCGCTCACGCGGGTGCGGTCGGCGGGTCGGGGCGGCACAGGATACGCGCTGCAGACGCCGCCAAAACGCACCAGAATGGTGCGCGCCCGGCAGGTCTTGCACCACGCTCGATCACGTGCGCGAGCCTGCGCGGGGCGGTTGCTTCCGTAGGAGCGGCTTCAGCCGCGACCATCCGGCTTGAAGTTCCGCCCAGGTCCGGGCCGGTGCGGGCGTTGGTGGGGCCGAAGCCCTCCTGCGCGGGTTGTGGCGCGTGATGCGAACAATGGCACAAGCCTTGCAAACGACGAACACCCCATCCCCATCCGGAGCATGCCCCATGTCCTTCGAACACGTCGAAAAGCTGGCCAAGGAACACAAGATCGAATTCGTCGACCTGCGGTTCGCCGACGTCCTCGGCAAGCAGCACCACGTCACCTTCCCGGCCCGCATCCTCGAGCCTGGCCTGTTCGAAGAGGGCAAGATGTTCGACGGCAGCTCGATCGCGGGCTGGAAGGGCATCAATGAGTCCGACATGATCCTGATGCCGGACGCCAGCACCGCCTACGTCGACCCCTTCACCGCCGATCCCACCCTGGTGATCAGCTGCGACATCCTCGAGCCGGCGACGATGCAGGCCTACGGCCGCTGCCCGCGCTCGATCGCCAAGCGCGCCGAGGCCTTCCTCAAGTCCACCGGCATCGCCGACCAGGCCTACTTCGGCCCCGAGCCCGAGTTCTTCATCTTCGACTCGGTGCGCTGGGGCAATGACATGGGCAAGAGCTTCTTCGAGATCGAATCGGAAGAGGCGCCCTGGAGTTCGGCCAGGAAGTTCGACGGCGGCAACGCCGGCCACCGCCCCGGCGTGAAGGGCGGCTACTTCCCGGTCAGCCCGGTCGACTCCTTCCAGGACCTGCGCGCGGAGATGTGCAAGGTGCTGGAGGAGGTCGGCATCGAGGTCGAGGTCCACCACCACGAGGTCGCCGGCCCCGGCCAGTGCGAGATCGGCACCAAGTTCAACTCGCTGGTGAAGAAGGCCGACGAGCTGCTCACCCTGAAGTACGTGCTCAAGAACGTCGCGCACCGTAACGGCAAGACCCTCACCTTCATGCCGAAGCCGATCGTCGGCGACAACGGCAGCGGCATGCACGTGCACCAGTCGCTGGCCAAGGGCGGCACCAACCTGTTCACCGGCGATGGCTACGGCGGCCTCTCGCAGCTCGCGCTGTGGTACATCGGTGGCGTGTTCAAGCACGCGCGCGCCATCAACGCCTTCGCCAATTCCACCACCAACAGCTACAAGCGCCTGGTGCCGGGCTTCGAGGCGCCGGTGATGCTGGCCTATTCGGCGCGCAACCGCTCGGCGTCCTGCCGCATCCCCTTCGTGGTCAACCCGAAGGCGCGCCGCATCGAGTTCCGTTTCCCGGATCCGGTGCAGACCGGCTACCTCACCTTCACCGCCCTCATGCTGGCGGGCCTGGACGGCATCCTGAACAAGATCGATCCGGGCGCGCCGTCGGACAAGGACCTCTACGACCTGCCGCCGGAAGAGGCCAAGGACATCCCGACCGTCTGCTCCAGCCTCGACATGGCGCTGGACGCGCTCGACAAGGACCGCGACTTCCTCAAGGCCGGCGGCGTGATGAGCGACGACTTCATCGACAGCTACATCGCGCTGAAGATGCAGGAAGTCACCCGCTACCGCTCGGCCGCGCATCCGCTCGAGTTCCAGATGTACTACTCGATCTGAGCCGCGCCGCCGGCGATCGGCACGCGGGCCCGCCATCCGGCGGGCCC
>JANJTY010000207.1 GCA_024710865.1 Lysobacteraceae bacterium
CGTACCCGAACGAAGCTACGCGCTCAGCGCACGTAGCTCGCACCGTTGATGTCGATGCAGGCACCGGTGGCGCTGGCGCAGGCGCCGCTGGCGAGGAAGGCGCACATCGCGGCGACCTCCTCGGCGGAGGCCATGCGCCCGATGGGAATCTCGTTCTTTGCCGCAGCGAGGCCGGCGGCGTTGTGCGGCGCCATGCGCGTGTCGATCCAGCCCGGCGTGAGCGCATAGGCCAGGATGCCGTCCCTGCCGTAGGCGCGCGCCAGGGTCTTGGTCAGGGCCAGCACCGCGCCCTTGGACGCGGCATAGGCGGTGTGCTCGCCGTCGTCGCCGCGGTAGCCGGCGCGGCTGGCGATGTTGATCAGGCTGCCGCCGCCGCGCGCGACGAAGGCCGGCACCGCGGCGCGGCAGAGGTCGGCCACCGCGCGCAGGTTGACCTGCAGTACCGCGTCCCAGGCCGCCTGCCAGTCGGCCTCCGGTCCGGACATGGAGCTGGCGAGGTAGATGCCCGCGTTGTTGACCAGCACATCGAGGCCGCCCGGCGCCAGGGCATCGGCTTCGGCGAAGAGTCGGGTTCCGGCGCCGGGCTCGGCCAGGTCGACCTGCACCACGCCGAGCGCGTTCGCGCCGATGGCGGCCGCGGCCTCACGCGCGCGCTCGACGCTGCGGTTGGCGTGCAGCACGACCTGCGCGCCCTGCTGCGCGAACAAATGGGCGGCGGCAAGGCCGACACCGTGGCTCGAACCGGTGATGAGGACGCGCCGGCCGGCGAGGGGACGCTGCATGGTGGACTCCGCGAGTGGCGATGCGGCGAGCGTGCCGCGACAGGGGCCCGCGCGTCCAGCGCCGCGGCGGCGCCCGTTCGCCGCCATGGCGGCGCCCACACTGCACGGTGGGCGCCGTTACAGCGGCGACGCCCAAGCCCGGGCGCTCAGCCCGCGCGACCGAGCCTGGTCGAGTCCAGTGACGACGCCCCTGCCGCAAGGATCCAGCGGAAGGTCAGGTTGATGCGCTCGCCCACCGGTCGCGCCGTCCTGGGCAGGTCGTGGCGGTAATGGCGCTGGGTCTGGCCCTGCATGACCAGCAGGCTGCCCGGCTCCAGCTCCAGTTCGGCACGCAGCGCAGGATCGCGCCGATGGCGCAGGCGGAAGCGGCGCGGCGCGCCCAGGCTGATCGAGGCGATCACCGGCACAGGGCCGAGCTCACGCTCGTCGTCGCTGTGCCAACCCATCGAATCGCGCCCGTTGCGGTAGCGGTTGGCGAGCACGCTGTTGAACGTCCCCACGCCCTCGCCCTGCAGGCGTTCGCGCAGGCGCTGCAGCGTCGGCGTCCAGGCCCGCGGCTCGAACCGGGTGCCGGAGTACGCGTAGGCCGCACCCGGATCGCCGATCCAGCTGCACAGGCGCGGCGTTTCCACTTCGCGCCCGAACAGGCGGATGCGGTGCACCTGCCAGTCGATCTCGGCGATCAGCGCCTCGAATGCGGCGTCGGCGGCATCCGGATCGAGCCAGTCCGGCCGGTAGTGCACCTCGGCATCGGGCAGGTCGAGACGCTGCACTTCGCCGTCGCCGGCACCGTCCATGGCAAGGCCCGCGCCGCGCGAAGGCGAACCGGTCAGGCCGCGACCGCGCCCGGCTCGACCCCGAGCACGGACTCGATCACCTCGCCCAGTTCGAGCAGGCGCAGATCGCTGCCGGGCGCGCCGACCAGCTGCAGCCCGTGGCCTTCGCCCAGCGGCAGGCCGAGCGCCGGACAGCCGCCCAGGCTGGCCAGGGCGGTGAGGTCGGCCAGGTTGCCCGGCTCGCGCGCGCCCAGGCGAGGAGGGCCGATCGGCACGCTCGGCAACAGCAGCACGTCGAAGCGCTCGAACAGGCGGCGCACCTGCACCACCAGCGCATCCAGGCGCCGCGCAGCGCGGGCGTAGTCGACCGCGCTGCGCTGCGCGGCATGACCGAGCAGGCGTCGCAGGCCGTCCGAGGCACGCGCCAGATCGGCCTCGTGCGCGGCGAGGATCTCGGCCTCCAGCATCAGCAGGGCGGCGCGACGCGCGGCGGCGATCTCCAGCGGCGCGATCGCCAGCTCGATCGGCGCCGAGACGCGGAACAGCGGCGCGATGCGGCCGATGCCGCGACCGAAGGCCTGCGCCGCGTGGGCCTCGACCCCGAGCGCATCGAGATCCGCCACGACGCCGATGCGGAGCGAGTCCGGCTGCCAGTCCGGTGCTGCCAGGGCGGTGCGGCGGCGGCGCGAGCGCGGGTCCTCGGGGTCGTAGCCGCTCATGCACTGCAGCAGCGGCGCCACGTCGGCCACCTCGCGCGCCAGCACGCCGACACAGTCGACCCGGCGCAGGATCGAAGCCATGCCCCGCACCGAGAGTTCGCCCAGGGTCGGACGCAGCCCGACCACGCCGCAGAACGCCGCCGGGATGCGCGCGCCGCCCATGGCATCGGGACCCAACGCGGCGCTGCAGAAGCCGGCCGCCACCGCGACCGCGGCGCCAGCGGAGGCACCACCGGCGACGCGCTCCGGCAGCAGCGGGCTGGGGACGTCGCCGATGGCGGGATTGCGCCCGAGGGTGCCGACCGCGGCCTCGTCGATCTGCGTCTGGCCTAGGATCACCGCACCGGAGGCGCGCAGTCGCTCGACCACGAAGGCGTCGCGGCAGGCCGCGTGCGGCGCGGCACCGGCGAGGCCGAGGCCGGTCGGCATGCCGGCCACGTCGAGGCTGTCCGAGACCGCCAGCGGAACGCCGTCCAGGCGCCCCAGCGGCCGGCCCTCGGCGCGACGCCGATCGGAGGCGCGCGCCTCGGCCAGGGCGCTGTCCTCGGCCACGTGCACGAAGGCCTTGCGCGCCGGGTTCTCGCGCGCAATGGCGTCGAGGCAGGCGCGGGTCAGGGCCTCGGCGCTGAGCTGGTCGGCGGCCAGCGCGTGCAGGACGCGACGCAGGCCAGCGTGGCGGAAACGGTCGGCGTTGGCGCTGTGCATGGCTCGATCTTAGCAAGCCCGGCCTCCACCAACGTCGGGAGCGCGACCCGAACCGCGCGCGGGCGCGGCGGCGTTCGCCGGCCCAGGTCTTGCAGCCCCACCCAACCGCATCAAGCCGAGCTGAGCGCCGGGCGATGGGGCCATGGCATCCCGCCGGCGCGAACCGCAGACCAAGCCGCGGGGTCAACCCACCCCGGGGCTGGACGCGACACGCCGGCGCTCCTACTCGAAGCCGTCGGCGAAGATCCCGCCGGTGTCGTCGAGTGCACCGATGCTGGGCGGCGAGACGGAAGAACGCGGGCGCTCGCTGCCGGGTTCCAGCCAGGCGCGGAGCGGCGGCAGGAACTGCGGCAGCAGCGTGGGGCTCGGGAAAGGCCAGGCCGCGGGGCTGGTCGGCATCGGATTGCCCGCGGCGATCAGGGGGCTGGACTCGGTCGGGCGCAGATCGAGTGCAGCCGGATCGGCGAGCGCGGGATCGACGCCGCTGAGCGTGCCGGTCCATTCCGCCGGCACGATCGTTGCGCCCGCGTTGATCCAGTTGTTGCTGCCGGCGGCGCGACGCTCGCCGGCGGCCCAGACCGCTTCCACCGTTCGCTCGATGCGCAGCTCGCCCGGCGTGCTGCGCCAGATCAGGTTGTTGTGCGCCTCGACCGCTTCGAGATCCTCGAACAGGCGCAGCACGGTAACCGGGCTGACGGTCGCCGAGACCAGGATGGTGTTGTTGACCAGCCGGTAGCGTCCGCGGCTCTGGCCGGTTCCGTCGCCGCCCAGGCGCATGACCGCGCCAAAGGGATTGAGCGGCGCGGAATGCACGATCACGTTGCCGAGCAGCTCGGAATCCTCGCGCACCAGCTCGGGCGTCCAGCCCGGCTGCTGGAAATTCGGATCGGGGCCGATCAGCTCCAGTTCGTGGAACCAGGCGCCCTCGAACCAGTTGTAGTGGATCAGGTTGCGCTCGTGCCGGCTCTTGAGCAAGTTGCCGCCGGTGCCGCTGTGCACGTAGTTGAAGCGCATGCGGAACACGCTGCCCGGATTGCTCACCTCGTCGCTCTGGATGTAGAGCGCGTGCTGAAAGCTCCCGCCGCCGCTGCTGCGGATCTCGCTGTACTCGAGGGTGAGGTTGCCGGTGTCGAGGTCGGCCGAAAGGATGCCCTGGCCGGGACAGTCGCGCACCAGCAGGTCGCGCAGCACCACGTCGCGCGCGTGCACGAAGACGCAGCGCGAGCTGCCGCCGGTCAGCTCGAAGCCCTCGAACACGACGTGGTCGGCGCGGCGGAACTCGAAGGTGTTGGTCCCGCCGGACAGCAGGGGGCGCTGGCCCAGGCCGTCGCGCAAACCGCGGATGACGATGGGCGAAGCGTCCGTGCCCGAGCGCTGCAGGATGACGCCGCCGGCGTAGCTGCCGGGCTCGACCTCCACCACATCGCCCGGCTGCAGGTCCACCTCGGCCAGCAGCGACTGCAGGCTGGTATGCGGCCAGCCGGCCCCGACGCGATAGGTTTCGGCCGCGGCGGCGGTCGGCAGCAGACTCAGAATCAAGGCCAGACGGCGCATGGAGAAACCTCTTGGTTCAGCCGGCCGAGGTTCGGTGCAGGCCTTCGATCTTAGCGCTGCCGAGGCAGGCCATGCCCTGCGCGATCCTGCGTCGCGGCCCCGGACTGCGGCCGCGGGCTGGGCTGTGACACTCTCTCCACCGCAGGTCCAACCCCGAACGCCCCGCCGCGGCGTTCAGACCACGCGGCAACCAACCGAGCGAGGCACACGATGCGCCAGTTCCTGATCGCGGTCCTGATGATCCTGCTGGTGGGCCTGGGCGCCCTCGTGCCGCGCCCTGGCGAGGCCTCGCTGCCGCTGGCACGCATCGCTCCCGCGCCGACCGAGGCGGGCGCCGGTCTGCGCTTCGTCCTGCGCGACGGCAGCGCGGCGGAATCAGCATCCGAAGTCCTTCCGCGCGTTGACGCACGGCCGCTGGATGCGACACGCACCCAGGCCCTGCTGCGGCGCGTGCCGGCGCTCGAAGCCGAGGGCGACGAGCAGCAGGACTTCGCCCTGCGCGAGGCCAGCACGCCGCCGCCGCGCACCGGCGCCGCGGTCGAGTCGCCGTGGCCGCCCGCTTCGGACGCCGAGGCGCCCGCTCTGCCCGAGAGCGAGGGCGAGCTGCGCGTGCTGCGCCATGCGCCGGATGGGGAGGTGGCGCTGGCGCCGCATGTCTCCATCAGCTTCAGCCAGCCGATGATCGCCGTCAGCGACCAGGCCCAGGCCTCGGCCACGGTGCCGGTGCGGCTCGACCCGCAGCCGCCGGGCGAATGGCGCTGGCTGGGCACGCGCACCCTGCTGTTCCAGCCCGATGGCCGCTTGCCGATGGCCACCGAATACACCGCGACCGTACCGGCCGGCACCGTGTCGGCCGTCGGCGGGGTGCTGGCGCAGGACCATTCCCTGCGCTTCGCCACGCCGCCGCCGAAGCTGCTGCGGTACGAGCCCACGGGCGGGCCGCACGCTCTCGACCCGGTGATCCTGCTGGCCTTCGACCAGGCCATCGACCCCAGGGCCGTCCGGGAACACACCCGTCTACGCGCGACCGACGGCACCGATCTGGCGCTGCAGCCGGTCGATCCCGACGCGCTGCCGGAAGAGCACTGGCTGCGCCGCGGCCGCGAGGGCCTGATCGAGGGCCGCTGGCTGGCGCTGCGGCCGGCGCAGGCGCTGCCGAAGGCCACCACGTTCAGCGTGACGGTGGCCGCCGGCCTGCCCTCGCGGGAGGGTCCGCGGCGCAGCACCGAGCCGGCGCGCTGGTCCTTCAGCACCTTCGCGCCGCTGCAGGTGAAGGACTGGTACTGCGGCTGGCGCAGCGGCCGCGCCCAGCGCGAGGACTGCGATCCGGAAGGCGGCTGGAGCATCGAGCTCAACAACCCGCTGGACGAGGCCGCCTTCGACCCGCAGACGGTGCAGGTGACGCCCGCCGTCGAGGGCCTGATGGTGCAGGCCGGCGGCGGCCACCTGAGCCTGAGCGGGGCCTTTACCGGCCGCACCCGCTACGAGGTTCGTCTGCCCTCCGACCTGCGCGACCGCTTCGGCCAGCGTCTGGGCGAGGACGCAGTGCTCGCGTTCGTCACCGGCGATGCCAGCCCGCGCCTGATCGGGCCCGGCACGGAGTTGCTCACCCTCGACCCGATGGCGCCACCGGCGCTGAGCGTCTACACCCGCAACCTGCAGCGCCTGCAGCTGGACATCCACCGCGTCGGTCCCGAGCACTGGGCCGAGGTACAGGACTGGGTCCGCGAGGGCCGCTACGACACCCAGCGCGACGTGCCGATGCCGGGACGACCCCTCGGCCGCAGCACGCTGCAGCTGGCGGGCGAGGCCGACGCACTGATGGAGCATCGCATCGGCCTGGATGACTACCTCGACGAGGGCCTGGGCCAGCTGCTGGTGCGCGTGCGCCCGGTGCCCATGACGGACGCGCTGCGCTGGCAGGAGGTGCTGGTCTGGGTGCAGTCGACCCGCCTCGGCCTGGTCGCGGTGAACGACGAATCGCGCGTGACGGCCTGGGCCAGCGACCTGCGCGACGGCTCGGCGCTGGCCGATGTGGAGATAGGCATCGAGGGGCATGCGGCCTCGGCGCGGACCGATGCGGATGGCCTGTCCCGGCTCGACCTGCCGCTGTCGGGCGATCACCGCCTGCTGCTGGCGCGGCGCGGGAAGGATGTCGCGATCCTGCCGCGCCAGAGCCACTGGTACTGGTCGCCGCCCTGGACCGCCAGCCCGCAGACGGACACGCTCAGCTGGCTGGTGTTCGACGACCGCGGCATGTACCGCCCGGGCGAGCAGGTGCGGATCAAGGGCTGGATGCGGCGGCTCGACCTCGCCACGCGCGGCGATCTGCGGCTGCTCGATCCCCAGCCGAAGGACGTCGCCTGGGTGCTGACCGACAGCCGCGGCGTGGAGCTGGGCAAGGGCAGCGCCCGCGTCTCGGCGCTGGGCGGCTTCGACTTCGCCATCGATCTTCCAACCACGCCCAACCTCGGCCCCGCGCAGCTCCAGCTGCAGGTCGACGGCGTGTCCGGCCTGGAGCAGACGCAGACCTGGCACCCGTTCCAGATCCAGGAGTTCCGCCGTCCCGAGTACGAGGTAAAGGCCAGCGTCGCGCCCGGTCCCTACCTCATCGGCGACAGCGCCACGCTCAGCGTGGCCGCCAGCTACTACGCCGGCGGCGGCCTCGGCTCGGCGCCGGTCGACTGGCGGGTCAGCGCGATGCAGACCCGCTATGTGCCGCCCAACCGCAGCGATTGGCAGTTCGGCGTGTGGACGCCGTGGTGGCGGCCGCTGCCAATGGCAGAGCCGGGCAACACGCAGACGCTGTCGGGCCGCACCGACCCCCTCGGCCAGCACCATCTCGAAGCGCAGTTCCTCGCGGTCGACCCGCCGCGCCCGACCCAGCTGCAGGCGCAGGCCACGGTCACCGACGTCAACCGCCAGGCCTGGTCGGCGCAGACCAGCCTGCTGGTGCACCCGTCGGCGCACTACGTCGGCCTGAAGCTGGCGCGCAGCGTGATGCCGCGCGGGCGGCCGGTGGAGGTGCAGGCGCTGGCCGTCGATATCGAGGGTGAAGCGCTTGCCGATTCCGCACTGGAACTGGTGATGAGCCGCCTCGTCTGGGGCCGGGTCAAGGGCCAGTGGCAGGAGGTCGACAGCGACGCGCAGACCTGCAGCCAGCGCCAGCACGGCGGTCAGCCGGTGCGCTGCAGCTTTCGCCCGCGCCTGGGCGGGCAGTACCGCATCGAGGCCACGGTGCGCGACGGCCAGGGCCGCGCGAACGTCTCCGAGCTGCGCTTCTGGGTGCCCGGCGGCGAGGGCCGCCCGGCGCGCGAGGTCGAGCTGGAAGAGCTGGTGCTTGTGCCCGACCGCGAGGCGCCCCTGCCCGGTGAGACCGTGCAGGTGCTGGTGCAGGCCCCGTTCGCGACGGGCGAAGGCCTGATGACGCTCTCGCGCGGCGGCATGCTGGAGCAGCGCCGTTTCGCCCTGGAGGACGGCAGCGCCACGCTCAGCTTCGCGGTGGACGAGGGCATGGTGCCCGGCGTGCGCCTGGATGTGGCCGTGGTCGGCCGCGCGCCGCGCAACGACGACGAGGGCAAGCCGATGCCTAACGCACCGGCGCGGCCGGCGGCGGCCAGCGGCGGCATCGACTTCCGCGTGCCGCCGGTGGCGCGCACGCTCACCGTGAGCGCCACGCCGCGCGAGTCCGTGCTGAAGCCCGGCGGCAGCACGACGATCGATATCGCGATCACCGACGCCAAGGGC
>JANJTY010000231.1 GCA_024710865.1 Lysobacteraceae bacterium
GACATCCGGCTGGATCAGACGCTGGATGGTCTTCTCGGCGATGTGGTTGCTCGACTCGCCGTTGACCACCAGGGCGTAGTCGATGTCGCCGCGCTCGATCATCCGCGCGGCGATGTCCATGCCGTTGAGGAAGGCGAGGCAGGCATTGCCGACGTCGAAGTTCTGGCAGGTGTCGGCCAGACCCAGGTTGCCGTGGATGATGCTGGCCGTGCTGGGCTCGAGGTAATCGCGGCAGACCGAGGTGTTGATCAGGATGCCGATGTTCTCGTGCGCCACGCCGGAGGCCGCCAGGGCCTTCTGTGCGGCCATGGTGGCGGCATCGGAGGGATGGGTGTTGTCGGGCCACACCCGCCGTTCGCGGATGCCGGCCACGTCCTCCAGCAGGTTGTCGCGGATGCCGAAGCGCTCCAGGGTGGGCGCCAGCCGCTGCATGATGTCGGCCGAGCTGAGCCGGATCGGGGCATCGACATGGGCAACGCTGGCGATGGAGACGTGGTTGTAAAGCATCGAGGCGGTCCTGCGGGGTTCCGAACCGGGCGACGCTAACGGGTTCGGTACCGTACGGCAAGTCCGGTCGCACCGCGGGCGGCGCTGGCGTATGGTTCCGTGATGGACCCAAAACACTTGATCCGGCGTCTTTTCGCCGTCGCGCTCCTGCTCGCCGCGGTCCTTGCCCCGGCCCAGGCCCAGCATCGCGACTTCTCCGGCACGCTGGGCGACGCGGGCTATTTCCGCATCGTCGTGCCGGAGGGCTGGCAGGACGGCGATTCGCTCCTGGTCTGGAACCATGGCTTCTCGATGTCGCCGGTGGAAGCCGAGCCCTTCCGCGCCGTGGCCCCCGATCAGGCGGTGTTCGACTACTGGCTGGCGCAGGGCTACGCCCTGGCCGCCGGCAGCTACCGCGCGCGGGGCTGGGCCCTGTTCGACATCGAGGCCGACCAGCGCGCCCTGCTCGCCGAGTTCCGCGCCGCGGTTGGCGATCCGGGCGAGATCCTCCTGGTCGGCGGTTCGCTCGGCGGTCTGGTGTCGCTGAAGACCGCGGGTGCCTTCGTGGCCGATGGCGAGCCGCTGGCTGGCGTCTACGCCCTGTGCCCGCCGGTGGCCGGGGCGCGCACCTGGGACCAGGCCTTCGAGCTGACGCTGGCTTACGACGCGGTCTGTGCCGGTGTCGGCGGCGGCGAGTTCGACCGCGGCGCCGAGCCGCTCGGCTGGCTGATCGACCTTGAGGACATTCCCGAGGACCTCGGCGATTTCCTCGGCGAGGAGGCGCGCGAGGAGGTTTTGCGCGCGGCCGCCCGCATCAACCAGTGCACCGGAGTACTGCTGCCGCCGGCCCTGCGGACCGGAAACCAGCGCGAGCGCCTCGATACGCTGATGGAGGCTTTCGCCATCAGCTCCGAGGATTTCTTCCTCGCCAACATGGCCTATGCCGTGTTCGCCCTCGCCGACCTGGTGCGCGCACCGGAAAAGCTGGACGGTCGCAATCCGTTCGACAGCCGGCCGGTGTGGCGCAGCGCGCTGCAGCGCGAAGTCGAGTCCGTCGCGCTCGATCCGATGGCCCGCTTCGACCTGCGCATCGCCTCGAATCCGCGCGGACCCTGGGGCCAAGCGCGGGTACTGGTCACCCACACCAGCCGCGACGAGCTGGTCATTCCCGAGCACCTCTCGCAGCTGCCGCGCCTCGGCATCGAGCCGGAGCAGCTGGCCAGCGCGATCGTGAGCGAGGCCAGCGTCGGGCACTGCGCCTACAGCGGCGCCGAGTTCCTCGCTGGCTTCACCGCCCTGCGCGCCTGGATCGATGGCGGCGCGCAGCCCGATGCCGAGGTGCTCAACACGCACTGCGCCGCGGTCAATGCGCTGACCGGACGCAGCGACCGCTGCGGCTACGACGCCGCGCTGCAGCCAGGCGACTACGACGCACGCGTACGCGCGCCCCGGGTCATCGACGAGTTGGCCGATACGCCCGGCCTGAGCGGCGTGTGGTGGGATCCGCAGCGCAGTGGCGAGGGCGTACTGATCGAGAAACTCTCGTCCGAGACGGCGGCGCTGACCTGGTTCACATATCCATCGGCGACCGATCCGGAGGTCGGCACGGGCCAGCGCTGGCTCGGCGGCGTCGGGCGCATCATCGAAAACGGCCTGATCGTGGACGAGGTCTTCGCCTGGCGCGGCGGCGGCTTCGGCAGCGGCTTCGATCCGGCGCTGGTCGAAGCCGAGCCCTGGGGTCGCATCGAGCTGGCCATCGGCGACTGCGGCGATGCCGCCTTGCGCTATGCCGGTCCCGAGGCCGACGGCCGCGGCGAACAGCGCCTTGGGCTGCTCAGCTTCGTGGGCAGCGGCCTGTACGAGTGCGATGGGGTCGAGTTCAGTCCGCCGCTGCCGCGCAGCCCGTTCCGGCCCTACAGCGGCAGCTGGTACCGCGGCCCGGGGCAGGGCGGCGAGGGCCTGTTCCTGCAGGCGCAGGACGGCGGGCCGGTGGTCGGCGTCTGGTACACCTTTGATGCCGAGGGCTGGCCGGTGCACCTCAGCGGCGCCGGCCGTGCCGAGGGCGACGCCCTGGTGCTGGATCTGTTCATCACCCGCGGTACGGCGTTCGGAGATGAGTTCGATCCCGCCGCGGTCGAGCGCCTGCCCTGGGGCACCGTCACCCTGCAGTTCCAGGACTGCAACCACGCGCGGCTCGCGTATCAGCCGCAGCTGCCGGGCTGGGAGGCGGGCGAGCTGGACTACGTGCGCCTGACCACGCCGGCCGAGATCGGACGCTGCGAGTTGCACTGAGGTTTCCGGACCGTTCCGGAGGCAGCGGCTACACTACCGCGATGGATGTTTCCCACCTGCTGGACGCGCTGAATCCCGCGCAGCGCGAGGCCGTGACCGCGCCCGCCGGACACCTGCTGGTGCTGGCCGGCGCCGGCTCGGGCAAGACCCGCGTGCTGACCCACCGCATCGGCTGGCTGACCGAGGTCGAACGCGTGCCGGCCTGGGGCGTGCTGGCGGTGACCTTCACCAACAAGGCCGCGAGCGAGATGCGGCATCGGCTCGAAGCACTGGTGGTAAACGGCACCCGCGGGATGTGGGTCGGCACCTTCCACGGCCTCGCCCACCGCCTGCTGCGCCTGCACTGGCAGGAAGCCGGCCTGCCCGAGACCTTCCAGGTGCTGGATGCGGACGACCAGCAGCGCCTGGTCAAGCGCGTCATCGTCGACCTCGAGGTCGACGATTCGCGCTTCCCGCCGCGCCAGGCGCAGTGGTGGATCAACGGCAACAAGGACGAGGGCCTGCGCCCGGAGCACCTGCAGCCGCGCGGACCGATCGAGGAAACCCTGCAGCGCATCTACGCCGAGTACGAAACCCGCTGCCGGCGCGCCGGCCTGGTCGACTTCGCCGAGATCCTGCTGCGCGCGCATGAGCTGCTGCGCTACCAAGACGCCCTGCTCGCGCATTACCGGCAGCGCTTCTCGCACCTGCTGGTGGACGAGTTCCAGGATACCAACGCCATCCAGTACGCCTTCGTGCGCCTGCTCGCCGGCGACGGCGGCCAGACCTTCGTGGTCGGCGACGACGACCAGTCGATCTACGGCTGGCGCGGCGCCAAGGTCGAGAACATGCAGCGCTTCCTGCGCGACTTCGACGGCGCGCGCACCCTGCGCCTGGAGCAGAACTACCGCTCGACCGCGACCATCCTGTCCGCCGCCAACGCCATCATCGCGCACAACCCCGAGCGCCTCGGCAAGAACCTCTGGACCGAGGACGGCGGCGGCGAGCCGATCGAGCTGTTCGCCGCGCACAGCGAGCTGGACGAGGCCGAGTTCGTCGCCGCCCGCGTGCAGAGCTGGGTGAACCAGGGTGGGCGGCACGACGACAACGCCGTGCTCTATCGCTCGAATGCCCAGTCGCGCGTGTTCGAGGAGGTGCTGCGCCGGCAGGGCATCCCCTACCGCGTCTACGGCGGCATGCGCTTCTTCGAGCGCGCCGAGGTCAAGGACGCGCTGGCCTACCTGCGCCTGATCGCCTTCCGCGACGACGACGCCGCCTTCGAGCGCGTGGTCAACACGCCGGCGCGCGGCATCGGCGAACGCACCCTCGACCAGATCCGCAGCACGGCGCGCGCCGCGGCCCTGCCGCTGTGGCAGGCGGCGCGCCTGGAATGCGGCGAAACCCGCCTGGCCGGGCGTGCACGCACTGCGCTGTCGGCCTTCCTCGACCTGATCGACGCGCTCGCCGCGCAGACCGAGAACCTGCCCCTGCACGAGCGCCTCGACGCGGTGCTGGAACGCTCCGGCCTGCGCGCGCACTACGCCGCCGAGTCGCGCGGCTCGCTCGATGCGCGCACCGACAACCTCGATGAGCTGGTCTCGGTCGCCAGCCGTTTCCACCGCAGCGACGACGAGGAGGACGCCGGCATGAGCGAGCTGGTCGCCTTCCTCGCCTTCGCGGCGCTGGAGGCGGGCGAGGGCCAATCGGCCGAAGGCGAGGACGCGGTGCAGCTGATGAGCCTGCACCAGGCCAAGGGCCTGGAGTTTCCCCAGGTCTTCCTGGTCGGCCTGGAGGAGGGCCTGTTTCCCAGCCAGAAGTCGCTGGAGGAGCGCGGCCGGCTGGAGGAGGAGCGGCGCCTGGCCTACGTCGGCATCACCCGCGCGCGCCAGCGCCTGGTGCTGTGCCACGCCGAGTCGCGCCGCATCCACGGCCTCGACCGTCTCGGCATGCCCTCGCGCTTCCTGCGCGAGCTTCCGCGCGAGCTGCTGGTCGAGGTGCGGCCGAAGGCGCAGGTGCGCATGCCGGCTTCGATGGGTGCGGCGCGTCGGCCCGCTTTCTCCGAGCCCCAGCTGCCCGGTCTGCGCCTGGGCCAGCGCGTCAGCCACGCCAAGTTCGGTCTCGGCACCGTGATGGACTGCGAGGGCGGCGGCGCGCACGCGCGGGTGCAGGTGAACTTCGAGCAGGCCGGGCCGAAATGGCTGGTGCTGGCGTATGCGGGCTTGAGTCCGGTGTAGCGGTGGGGCCGGGAT
>JANJTY010000268.1 GCA_024710865.1 Lysobacteraceae bacterium
AGATCGCCGCGCATCGACGGGATGATGCAGAAGCTGCAACGGTGGTTGCAGCCCTCGGAGATCTTCAGGTAGGCGTAGTGGCGCGGCGTCAGCTTGAGCCCGGCCGGCGGCACCAGGTCCATGAACGGGTCGTGCTGCGGCGGCTTCTGCGCGTGCACCGCGTGCAGCACCGAGGCGTAATCCTGCGGACCGCTGATGGAAAGCACCCCGGGGTGGGCTTCGCGGATCTGTTCGGGACGCTTGCCCAGGCAGCCGGTGACGATGACCTTGCCGTTCTCGGCCAGGGCCTCGCCGATGGCGTCGAGCGACTCGGCCACGGCCGAATCGATGAAGCCGCAGGTGTTCACCACCACCACGTCGGCGGCGTCGTAGCTGGGCACGATCTCGTAGCCCTCGACCTTGAGCTGGGTGAGGATGCGCTCGGAATCGACCAGGGCCTTGGGGCAGCCGAGGCTGACGAAGCCGACCTTGGGGTTGGACGCGGACATGGGGGGCGGGCGCAAATGGGTGGCGGATTATAGCCCCGGCATGGCTTCCCAACCCGCGCCGTGGGTCTACAATCGAAGTCAGCCAACACGCACTGGGGGAAGTTCCGATGGCCCGTCCGGTCTCGATGGAAACGCCGCGTGGACGCATCAGCGCCTGGCGCGCCGATCCGCACATTCCGCCCAAGGGCGCGCTGGTGGTGGTGCAGGAGATCTTCGGCGTCAATTCCCACATCAAGCACCAGGTCGACCGCTTCGCCGCGCACGGCTACATCGCGCTGGCGCCCTGCCTGTTCGACCACATCGAGCGCGGGGTCGAGCTGCCCTACGACGAAGAGGGCGTCAAGCGCGGCCGCGAGCTGGCCGAACAGACCGGCTTCGACCATGCGGTCGAGGACATCCACGCCGCTCAGCGTCTGCTGGAAGGCGAGGAGGCCATCGTCGGCGTGGTCGGCTACTGCTGGGGCGGCACCGTGGCCTTCCTCTGCAACACCCGCCTCGGCCTGCCGGCGGTCAGCTACTACGGCGGCCGCAGCGTGCCCTTCCTGCACGAACACATCCAGAAGCCGATGCTGTTCCACTTCGGCGAGAACGACGCGCTGATCCCGCCCGAGGACGTCGACCAGCACCGCGAGCTGCAGGCGCTGGCCGAGTTCCACGTCTGGCCGGCTGGACACGGCTTCAATTGCGAGGAGCGTGCCGACTACCACGAGGAAAGCGCGCGCCTGGCGCTGGAGCGCACCCTGTCCTTCTTCGAGCGCGTGCTGAAACCGCATTCGGGCTTCTGATGGAACCGGACGTCTTCCACCTGCATCCGCAGCTGGCAGCCGATACGGTCGCGATCGGGCAGTGGCCGCTGTGCCGCGTGCTGCTGATGAACGACGCGCGCTATCCCTGGCTGATCCTGGTGCCGCAGCGGCCAGCCGTGCGCGAGCTGACCGATCTCGATGCCGCCAGCCAGGCCGAACTGATGCGCGAGATCGACCGCGCCGCGCGCGCCCTGCAGGCCGTGGCGCAGCCCGACAAGCTCAACATTGCCGCGCTCGGCAACATCGTGCCGCAGCTCCACGTGCACGTGGTGGCGCGCAGCCGGCTGGACGCGGCCTGGCCGGCGCCGGTGTTCGGCATCGGTCAGCCGGTGGCCTACGGCGACGACGCCCTGATGCAGCGCCTGCACGCGTTCAAGCAGGCGCTGGACCTGGCGTGAGACGGATCGCCCGCGCGGTGCACACGCCGGATGCAGTACGGCCCATGACCGCTGCAGGACCGGCTTCCGCCGCGATCGCTGCGTCCGGCGCACGGTCGCGGCTGAAGCGGCTCCAACGGGGCGCTTTACCCCGTGGCGAGGCAAGGCGCGCGTTGCGCGAACACGGGACCACGGCGTGAGCCCGCACGTCGTTCAGCTTTCCGACACCGCGCTGTTGCTGCGCGTCGGCGATCGCATCGATGCTGCGCTGAACGCGCAGGTGCACGCGCTCGCCACGCGGCTGCGCGAAGCACTGCCCGCGGGCATCGAGGACCTGGTTCCGGGCTACGCCAGCCTGGCCGTGTTCCTCGATTCCCGTGCTGTGGCCGAAGGCCTGCTCCATCCGCGCGACGTGTCGGGTTGGCTGGAGTGGAACCTGGCGCAGCTCGACACTGCGGTGGCAGCCCCCGCGCCGCGCACGGTCGAGATCCCGGTCTGCTACGGCGGCACGCATGGGCCCGATCTCGACCCGCTCGCGGCCGAGCTCGGCCTGTCCGCCGCCGAGGTCATCGAGCGCCACGGCGCGGGCGACTACCGCGTCGCCCTGCTCGGCTTCGCGCCGGGCTTTCCCTACCTGCTCGGCCTCGATCCGGCGCTGGCGGCGCCGCGCCTGGCCACGCCGCGTGCGCGGGTGCCGGCCGGCAGCGTCGGCATCGGCGGCGCCCAGACCGGCATCTACCCGCGCGAAGGCCCGGGAGGATGGCGCCTGATCGGCCGCACGCCCTTGCGTCTGTTCGATCCGCGCCGCGACCCGCCCGCGCTGATCGCGCCGGGCGATGCGCTGCGCTTCGTGCCGATCGAATCGGCCCGCTTCGCCGAGCTCGACCGCACGCGATGAGCGCGCCGCGCATCGAGGTGCTGCGCGCCGGCCTGCTCGACACCGTGCAGGACCTCGGCCGCCCCGGCTGGCGCGCGCTCGGCCTCGGTCTGGCCGGAGCCATGGATCCCTGGTCGCTGGAGGTAGCCAACCGCCTGGTCGGCAATCCGCCGGGCGCCGCCGGGTTGGAGATCACCCTGGCCGGACCGCGCCTGCGCCTGCGCCGCGCCGCCCGCATCGCCCTCACCGGCGCCCCGATCGAGGCCCTGATCGACGGCGCGGCCCTGCCCGCCTGGCGCCCGCTCGAGGCGCCTGCCGGCTGCACGCTCGAGTTCGGCGCCTGCCGTCACGGCGCACGCAGCTACCTGGCGGTCGATGGCGGCCTGGCGCTGGAACCGGTCCTGGGCAGCCGCGCCACCGACCTGCGCGCCGCGCTCGGCGGCCTCGACGGCCGCGCCCTGCACAGCGGCGACCTGCTGCCGCTGACGCCCTCGCGCCTGCGCGCCGAAGCGATCCGCGCCAGCGCCTGGTGGATCGATCCGGGCCACGATCTCGACCTCTCGCGCACCGCGGTGGCGCGCTTCGTGCCGCAGCATGCGCTGGCCGATGCGCTGTGTCGCCGGCCCTGGCGCGTCTCGGCGACCAGCAACCGCCAGGGCCTGCGCCTGCAGGGCAGCGCGCTGGCGGCGGAGGCTGGCGGCGACGGGGTCTCGGAGCCGGTCGCGCCCGGCGTGGTGCAGCTGCCGCCCGATGGCCAGCCCATCGTGCTGATGGCCGAGGCCCAGACCGTCGGCGGCTATCCGCGCCTGGGTTATGTGGCCCAGGCCGACCTGCCGCGCATCGCCCAGCTGCGCCCGGGCGAACACCTGCACTTCGAGCCGGTCTCGGCGGAGCGCGCCGTCGCCCTGCTGCGCGCGCAGCGCGCCGGTCTGGCGCGCATGGCGCTGGCGATCGATGCGCGGCTGCGGAGCATGGGTCACGCTCCGGGGTCCTGAGCCTCGTGTAGTGTGGCGCTGCCGCCAGGCGCACATTCGCCCGCTCCGCTCTCGCCCCAGCCGCCTGTCCGCCACCGCATGAGCCAGCCGCCCGTCATCCTGCTTGTCGACCGCGATGCGGGGCGACGGCAACGCACGCAGCGGCGACTGCAAGCCGCAGGCCACCGCGTACTGGCCGTGGACGGCGCCGAAGCGGCGCGCGTGGCCGTCCGCAACCAGCGCCCCGGCCAAGTGCTGCTGCAAGTGGACGCGCCGGATCAGTCGTGCCTCGATCTGCTGCAGGCGCTGCGCGCCGCCACCGGTGGCGCGCCGGTCAGCGTCCTGCTGGCAGACGGCATTCCCGAGCAGACAGCTGCCGTGGCGATGGCCGCCGCCGGCCGTTTCAGCCCGCTGGACGAGTCCACCGCCGGCGATCGCGGCGAACCTCGGGAGGCGGGGAAGCAGCGGCTGCAGGATGACGCGCTCCATGCCAGCGAGAGCCGCTACCGTGCGGTGGTCGAGCACCTGCCCGACCTGGTCTTCATCAACCGCGACGACCGCATCATCTACATCAACGCCGCAGGCGCGCGCCTGCTCGGCGCTGACTCGACCGCGCAGATCCTCGGCCGCTCGCCGTACGACTTCTTCCACCCCGCGTTCCACACGGTGATCCGCGAGCGCATCGCCAGGGCGCGGCAGCAGCCGATGGTCTCGCCCGTGATCGAGGAGCGGATGCTCAGGCTCGACGGTCGCGCCATCGACGTCGAGGTCATCGCCATTTCCTTCCGCAGCGGCGAGCACATGGACATCCAGGTGCTGGCACGCGACCTGACCGAGCGCACGCGCCTGGAGCGCGACCGCCAGGCGCTGCTGGAGCGCGAGCGCGAGTCGAGCCGCTACTACCGCTCGCTGTTCGAATCGGCCCCGGGCGCCTACCTCGTGCTCACTCCGCACGACCATCGCATCGTGGCGGTGAGCGATGCGTACCTGCGGGCCACCATGACGCGGCGCGAGCACCTGATGGGCGCCAACCTGTTCGAAGTCTTTCCCGACGATCCGGCGCGGCCGGACCCGGAAGGCGCCGACCGCCTGCGCCAGTCGCTCGAACGCGTCGTGCGCGACCGGCGCGCCGACGTGATGCCGGTGCATTGTTTTCCCATCCGCCAGCGCCTGCGCGAAGGCGGGGCGTACGAGGTGCGCTACTGGAGCCTGGTGAACTCGCCGGTCCCGGGTCCGGACGGCAGCGTCGCCTTCATCATCCACCGCGCCGAGGACGTCACTGCCTACGTCGCGCAGCGGCTGGAACACGACGCCGGGACGAGCCCGCCGACCCTGCTCGCCACGCGCGACGAGATGATGGAAGCGGACATCCTGCTGCGCGCGCGCGAGATCGACGAGGCCCAGCGTCGCCTGGAGGAGAGCCAGTCGATGCTGCGGATCGCGTCCAAGATCAGCCGCCTGGGCGCCTGGTCGGTGGAGCTGCCCAGCCTGCGCATGACCTGGTCGGACGAGGTCTTCGACATCCACGAGATGCCACGCGGCGAACCACCGACGCAGGAACAGGGCACGCAGATGTACCTGCCCGGGCACCGCGAGATCATCCGCGCCGCCTTCCGCGCCTGCGCCAGCCATGGCGTGCCGTACGACCTCGAGCTGTGCAAGCTGACCGCCAAGGGCCGGCCGATCTGGGTCCGCACCATGTGCGAGGCGGTGCGCGATGCCGAGGGCACCATCGTGCGGCTGCAGGGCGCGATCCAGGACATCACCGAGCACAAGACCGCCCAGGCGCGCGAAGAGTCCATCCGCGCGCGCCTCACCGCGATGCTGGAGAGCATGGGCGAGGGCTTCATCGCGCTGGACCGCGACTGGCGCATCACCTACGTCAACGGCGCCGGCGAGCGCCTGCTCGGCAGCCGTCGCGAGCGCCTGCTGGGCAGCGGCCTGTGGGACGCGTTCCCGGAGACGGTCGGGTCCCGCTTCGAACAGGCCTGCCGCCGCGCCGTGGACGAGCGCGTCGCGGTCGAGCTGGAGGAGCACTTCGCCCCGCTCGGCAAGCGCTTCGAGGTGCGCGCCTATCCCAGCGACGACGGCCTTGCCATCTATTTCCGCGACGTGACCCGCGCGCGCCAGCTGGAGGAACAGCTGCGCCAATCGCAGCGACTCGAGTCGATCGGCCAGCTGACCGGCGGCGTGGCGCACGATTTCAACAACCTGCTGACCGTGATCCTGGGCAATGCCGAGCTGCTGGTCGAACGGCTGGCGCAGGACGCCCAGGCCGGTCCGCTGGCGGCGATGATCTTCAGCGCCGCCCAGCGCGGCGCCGAGCTGACCCGGTCCCTGCTGGCCTTCGCCCGGCGTCAGGCGCTCGATCCCAGGGCGGTGGACATCAACGAGCGGGTCGCCGCCATGCACAGCCTGATGCGGCGCACGCTGGGCGAGAACATCGAGATCGCGTTCAGTCCCGCAACCGATCTGGTGCCCGCGCTGGTCGATCCCGCCCAGTTCGAGAGCGCGCTGCTGAACCTCTGCCTGAACGCACGCGACGCCATGCCGGCCGGCGGCAGGCTGGGCATCGAAACCGGGCTGCGCAGCTTCCCGGGCGCGGACGCCGATCTGGACGTGGCCATGCAGCCGGGCACTTATGTCCGGGTCACGGTGACCGACAGCGGCACCGGAATCGCACCCGAGCACCTTGAGCACGTCTTCGAACCGTTCTTCACCACGAAACAGGCCGGCAGGGGTACCGGACTTGGCCTGTCGATGGTGTACGGCTTTGCGCAACAGTCGGGCGGGCACGTCGCCATCGCGTCCGAACTCGGGCGGGGAACGACGGTAGACCTGTATCTGCCCTGCGCCGCGGGTGCCGACGCGATCGTGACAGCGCCGGCGCCTGACGACGCCTGCGGAGGCGGCCACGAGACGATCCTGCTGGTCGAAGACGACGCGCTCGTGCGCAGCCACGCCGCCGGCCAGCTCGCCGCACTGGGTTATCGCGTGCTGCAGGCCGGCGACGGCCCGAGCGCCCTGCGGCTGCTGCAGGATCCCGTGCACATCGATCTGCTGTTCACCGACATCGTCATGCCGGGCGGCCTGAACGGCCGCGAGCTGGCCGATGCCGCGATCGTCCTGCGCCCGTCCCTCCGCGTGCTGTTCGCCTCCGGCTACTCACAGGATGCCGTGGTCCACCACGGCCGTCTCGATGCGGGCGTGCAGTTGCTCGCCAAGCCCTACCGCCGCGCCGAACTGGTCGCGAAGGTGCGCAACGCGCTGGATGGACCCGCAGGCATCGCATGAGCCGAGCCCTGCAGCGCGCGTGCGCGACGCGTGGCACGATCCGGCGTAGGCTTTCGTCGACGCGCCACCCGACCAGGACTGCAGCATGCGCCTCCTTCGCACCGTCGCCGCCGTCGTGCTCGGCTACGCCGCCGGCAGCGCGATCAACATGGGTCTGATCGGGCTCGGCGGCCAGTTCGTGCCGCCGCCGCCCGGCGTCGACCTGGGCAATCTGGACGGCATGCGCGCCGCGCTGCCGCTGTTCGAGCCGCGCCACTTCCTGTTTCCATTCCTCGCGCATGCGCTTGGCACCTTCGTCGGCGCCCTGGTCGCGGTGCTGATCGCGCCCGATCGGCGCGGCACCGCGGCCTGGATCGTGGGCGGCCTGTTCCTGCTCGGCGGCAGCATCATGGTGTTCCTGCTGCCCGCGCCCTGGTGGTTCAACGCCGCCGACCTGCTGCTCGCCTACCTGCCGATGGCCTGGCTCGCGATCCGCCTTGGCGCTCGCCGCAGCGCCTGAATCCCGTCACAGGTGCGCGCCCCCGCCATGCCGAACCGCATCGACTTCAACTGCGACCTCGGCGAAGGCATGCCGGACGAGTCCGCGATCCTGCCCCACATCACCTCGGCCAGCCTGGCCTGCGGCTTCCACGCCGGCGATCCGGCCTCGCTGCGCGCTAGCCTTCGCGCCTGCCGCGCGGCCGGCGTCGCGGTCGGCGCGCATCCTTCCTTCCCTGATCGCGAGCACTTCGGCCGCCGTGAGCTGTCCACCACGCCGGACGCGGTCCATGCCGAGACGCTCTACCAGCTCGGCGCGCTGGCCGCGCTCGCGCGAAGCGAGGGCGTGGGCCTGCGCCACGTCAAACCGCACGGCGCGCTCTACAACCTCGCCGCGCGCGATGCCGGAATCGCCGCCGCCATCGCCGCGGCCGTGGGCGACTTCGATCCCGGCCTGATCCTGTTCGGCCTGTCCGGCTCCGAGCTGACCGCCGCGGGCGAACGCGCCGGCCTGCGCGTCGCGCACGAAGTCTTCGCCGAACGCCGCTACGAGGCCGACGGGCGCCTCACCCCGCGCAGCCATCCAGATGCCGTGATCGACGCGCTCGAGGCCGCCCTCGCCCAGGTCCGCCAGATCGTCCGCACCGGCACCGTCGCCGCCCGCACCGGCGAAACCATCGCCCTGCGCGCCGACACCCTCTGCCTGCACGGCGACCGGCCGGATGCGGCCGGTTTCGCGCGACGGCTGCGCGAGGCGCTGGAGGCGGAGGGGGTCGAGATCCGTCACTTGCCGGCAGGAGCCTCCGCCCCGGGAGCCACCGCGGCGAACGCATGACTGCGCAGGATCGAGCGATCAGTCGCCCCCGACGAGAGGGTCGGTTGGCCAGAACGGGAAGCGAGAATCTATAGTTCTCGACTGTCGTCGGCCGAATACACCGATCCATCATCGATCGCACGGGGCGCACCCACCACCGTTTTTGAGCCCGCAGTAGAGGACCCTTTAGCGACGCAAGGTTGGGAAATTCATGTGCTCCCTGCAGCGCCCAGAGCGTGGCGCATTGGCATTTGCGCTCGGGCGACTGCGATCTGCCCGGCCGACTAGCCGAACGAATGAACCATGACGCTGCCGTTGACCGAGACGAAATCCCACGCCAGCGTGGTTCCGCCCCCAGCCCGCTTTGAGAACCGATTCCATTCTCGGCGCCAGCCGCGCTTCATTCGCCAGCGCGACGAAAGCGCGGCGGAAGCGCGTGGGTGATCGAGATGTAACTTGAAGGTAAGCGTCCGCCCACGACACGTTCCACCGCCGATACTCCGTGCCCGACCCTCGCGCCCGGTCGATCAGTGAGACACAGGTCATGGCGAGTGCGGTCGAGCGGCGGCGGTTCTGGAGCTGTCATGTGGCGCGGTTCGCGCGCAGTGGTCTGTCGCGACGCGCGTACTGCGAGCGGCATGGTTTGGCACCGGCCACGCTGGACTTCTGGCGTCGTCGCCTGAGTGCCGAGCCGGCGCCGGCCTTCGTGCCGGTGCAGCCGCGTGAGGTCGTGCATTCTTGGGGCGATGACGCGGCGCCAGCGCTTGGACTCGAGCTGCATGTCGGAGCGGCACGTCTGGTGTTGCCGCGCGAGGTCGATACGAGCTGGCTGGCGTCCCTGCTGCGGGCGCTGGTCTGATGCAGCCGGCGCGCTGGTTCGCTGCGGTGGCACCGGTCGATCTGCGCTGCGGGGCGGACGGGTTGTTGGCGATGGTGCAGTCGGCGTTCGGCCGCGATGCCTTCGATGGCTCGGCCTATGTGTTCCGCAACCGCAGTGGCACGCGCCTCAAGCTGCTGCTGGGTGATGCCACGGGCGTGTGGCTGTGCGTGCGGCGTCTGCACGCGGGCAGCTTCGTCTGGCCGCGCGAGGGCGATGCGCTGTGCGAGCTGTCGAGCGAGCAGTTCGCGTGGCTGTGCGCGGGGGTCGATTGGCGTCGACTTTCCGCCTCGAAACCGCTTGCGAAAACCGTGTAGTTCGCTAGCCTTGCGGCATGGATGCCGTGCAGCTTTCGACCATCACCGACGCCGATGTGCTGCGCGGTTTGTTGGCCGAAACGCTCAACGAGATCGCGCGGCGCGAGCGCGCGCTGGCCGAGCGCCAGCAGCAGTTGGCCGAGCGCCAGCAGCAGCTGGCCGAGCGCGATGCGCAGCTTGCTTCCCGCGACGAACAGCTTGCTTCCCGGGATGCGCTGCTCGCATCGCGCGATGCGCTTATCGCCAAGCGCGACGACGCCATCCGCAAGCGCGACATCACGATCGAGGCGCTGACCTTCGAGGTCGCGCGCCTGCGTCGGATGCAGTTCGCGGCGCGCTCCGAGCGCATGGATCCGGAGCAGCGCAGCCTGTTCGACGAGACCATGGCCGCCGACATCGCCGCTGCGGAGGCGGCGCTGGAGGCGCTCAAGCACGCGCAGGCTGACGCCAAGCCCGCAGCACCGCGCGAGCTGCCCAAGCGCCGCCCGCTGCCGCCTGAGTTGCCGCGCGTGACCACGGTGCACGAGCCTGCCTGCAGCGGCTGCGCGCAGTGCGGCGGCGAGCTGGTCAAGATCGGCGAGCACGTGCGCGAGCGCCTGGCCTGCAAGCCGATCGAGTTCTTCGTGCGGCGCGAGGTGTATCCGCAGTACGCCTGCCGTCCCTGCGAGCGGATCGAGGCGGTTGCGGTGCCGCCGGCCATTCTGGACCGCAGCCAGGCCGATCCGAGCCTGTTGGCGCAGGTGGTGATTGCCAAGTACACCGACCACCTGCCGCTGTACCGGCAGGAAGCGGTGTATGCGCGCAGCGGCGTCGAGCTGGCGCGCTCGACCCTGGCCGAGTGGATCGGCGCCGTGGGTGTGGCGCTCAAGCCGCTGTCGGATGCGCTGCGCGGCGAGTTGCTGGCGGGGTCGGTGCTGCACGCCGACGAGACGCCGGTGGCGCAGCTCGATCCGGGCGCCGGCAAGACCAAGCGCGCGTATCTGTTCGCCTACCGCTGCGCCGAGCGTCCGCTGGTCGTGTTCGACTACTGCCAAACCCGCAGCGGCCAGCACGCGCAGCGCTTCCTGGGTGAATGGCGCGGCAGCCTGATGGTGGACGACTTCGCCGGCTACAAGGCGCTGTTCGAGCAGGGCGTGACCGAGCTGGGCTGCTGGGCACACGCGCGGCGCCGCTTCGTGGACCTGCACAAGGCCAGCGGCAGCGCGATCGCCGAGGAGGCGATCCGGCGCATCGCGGCGATCTACGCCGTCGAGAGCGCCTGCGCCGAGTGCGATCCCGAGGCCCGCCACGCCTACCGCCAGCAGCACGCCCGACCGCTGGTCGAGGCCCTCGGCGAATGGCTGCGCGACCTGCATCCGAAAGTGCTGGGCAACAGCGGCACCGCACGTGCAGTCGATTACGCGATCAAGCGCTGGCCGGCTCTCCGAAGTTCCGCACTTCGCCCCCGACTTTTGGGTGTGCGA
>JANJTY010000272.1 GCA_024710865.1 Lysobacteraceae bacterium
ATGGTGCCGAGCACATGCACCAGGGTGTCGAGGCCGACCACGTCCGCGGTGCGGAAGGTCGCGCTCTTGGGGCGGCCGATGCGCGGGCCGGTGAGCAGGTCCACCTCGTCGAAGGCCAGGCCGAGGCGGGCGGTGTGGTGCAGCACGGCTAGGATGGAGAACACGCCGACGCGGTTGGCGACGAAGTTGGGCGTGTCCTTGGCGCGCACGATGCTCTTGCCCAGGCGGGTGGTCAGCCAGGCTTCGAGGCCGTCGAGCAGCGCGGGGTCGGTGGCTGCGGTCGGGATCAGCTCGACCAGCGGCATGTAGCGCGGCGGGTTGAAGAAGTGGATGCCGCAGAACTGGCTGCGGCGATCGTCGGGCATGCCGGCGGCGAGCGCCTCGATCGACAGGCCCGAAGTGTTGGAGGCGAAGATCGCGCCGGCCTTCAGATGCGGCGCGACCTTGGCGTAGAGGTCGAGCTTCCACTCCATCTTCTCGGCGATCGCCTCGATGACGAGGTCGCACTCGCCCAGGCGGGCGAGGTCGCTGCCGTAGTTGGCAGCCTCGACGTACTGCGCACGGTCCTTGGCGGCGAAAGGCGCGGGGTCGAGCTTCTTCATGCTGGCGAGCGCCTTGTCGACGACGCCGTTGGCCGGGCCTTCCCTGGCCGGCAGGTCGAACAGGATCACCGGCACGTCGGCGTTGGCGCAATGGGCTGCGATCTGCGCCCCCATGACGCCGGCGCCGAGGACAGCGACTTTACGGATGATGAGACGGCTCATGCGGTTCTCCGGAAAGCGGGAAAGTGCAGGACGCAAGCACAGGCTTGCGCTGATGCGCGTCCCGTGCGCGCGTGGCTTTGACATTGTGCCCGGCGATGGGTGGTTACCGGGTGCAAGCGACTCCTGCCGCATGCAACCCGGGCCGTCCTCCGGGCATGTCTTAGAAGGACATCGAATACTGCGCGCCGAGGATCCAGACGCTGGAATCGTATTCGCCCTTGACCAGGCCCTTGCTGGGATCGCTGGCACTGCCGTTGTTGATCTTCGTGTCGTCCACATACAGATACGAGACACCCATATCGAGCGCGGAACCCTTGTTGGGTTTCCACTGACCGCCGAACGAGAACCAGATGCGATCGTTGTCGGGCAGCGAGGTCAGGCGCTTTTCGGCGTTCTTGACCGGCGTCTCGTCGAAGGCCATGCCGAACTTCAGCTTCCACGCGTCGTTGAGTTGGTAGTTCGCGCCGAGGGCCACGCGCCAGGTGTCCTGGAAGTCGGTATCGAGACGTTGCGCAAGATCGCCACTCATCGCTCCCGACGTGCGCATGATGTCGACTTTGTCGACGCTGCTCCAACCGGTCCACGAGACATCCCCGAGCAACTCCCAACGCGAGTCCAGCTTGTGTGCAGCACTCGCGATGAAGATGTCAGGCAACTCAACCGACGCTTCAGCATCGGACGAACCGACTGCATTGAAAGCCTGGCTGGGCCCTTCAAGTGTGAGGTCGCCTTTCAATTTGTGTTTGATGCTTGAGCGGTACGAAACACCCACTTTGGTCGCTTCGGACAGAGTAAAGAGGGCACCAACGTTCCACCCCCAGGAATCATCATCCGCATCGAGTGTCGCGAAGGACTGGCTCAGCGGCCGGGCGAACGGCACATTCTGGAACCCTGCAGGAATATCGATGGTGCCTGCGCGTCGGAGATATTCGGCCTCCATGCGCTGCCAGTTCACCCCGAAGCCCAGCGATACCTTCTCATTCGCACGCCAGGCGATCGACGGGTTGATGTTGATCGTCTTGATGTCGAACTTGATCGAATGTGCGGAGCCGACCCAGTCACGGTTGTATTCGGTGACGAGGCCAAACGGGGCGCCCATGCCGACACCGACGTAGAGATCCTTGTTCAGCGCCCACGACAGGTAGGCATTCGGCAGCGCCGCCCAGTCACCCGCGTCCTGCGCGCCGCCGGTCAAATCTCCTGCACTCGACCCCTGATCCGAAAACTTGAAACTCGGCCGCACCAGCGACAGACCCACCGACGCCTCGCGCGCCTGCAGCTGCGTCATGCCGGCCGGGTTGTAGAAGATCGTGCTGGCGTTCTCGGCCACCGCGGCCGAGCCGGCGTAGGCGTTGCCGATGCCGCTGGCGTTCTGTTCCAGCAACTGGAAGCCGGCCGCCGAGGCGGTGCCGCTGGCAAGGGCCAGCATTGCTGCAGGCAGCACGCGGGCGATCAGGGTTTTCTGCATTTCGGGTCTCCTCACTTCAATCAAAAAAGCCCCGGGTTTCTCCCGGTGGCGTGCCTGGCACCTGGTACTGGAAGCCGCACCCCGGCGCCCTGGGGGGTGCGACTGATTGCTGCAAACCATCCTTCATCCCACGCTGCGGTCGCCCTCTCTCGCAGCAGCGCAGCCGTTCATGCGATTCACCTATGCTGTGCGCACCATCCGCCACCTCGCAGCGAGGTTTCTAGTCGGGTTTTCCCTTGCTTCTGCAATCGTTCAGCGGACCGCCCGTATGCGGCGCGAAGCCGGTGCCGAAGATCACGCCGGCATCGGCCAGATCCGCATCGGCCACCACGCCCTGTTCCACGCAGCGGCGCGTGGCCGCCAGCAGCGGCGCGAGCACGTGCTCGGCGAGGCCAGGCGGGATCGGCGGAGCTGTGTCCCGCCGGCGCCTGCCCGGCAACTGGCTCAGCAGCCGGGCGAGCAGTCCGTCCGGCGCCGCCTCCTTGCCTGCGCCCTTGATCGCCTTGCCATCCACCCAGCGGTAGTAACCCTCGCCGCTCTTGCGCCCCAGCTTGCCCTCGGCCACCAGCTTGAGCAGGCGCGCGGGCGGCTCGGCGCCTTCGCCCGCCAGCGCCTTGCCGGCGGCCACGGCGATGTCCAGGCCCACGGTGTCGACCAGCTCGACCGGTCCCATCGGCATGCCGAATTCGACCAGCGCAGCATCCACCGTCTCGGGCGCGATGCCTTCCTCGACGCAGCGCAGCGCCTCGAGCATGTAGGGGCCGAGCACGGCATTGACCAGGAAGCCGGGCGCGCTCTGCACCGGCAGCGGCAGCTTGTCGATGCGGCGCACGAAGCCGGTGGCGCGGCGCAGCACCTCGGCGTCGGTGGCCTCGCCCTGCACCACCTCGACCAGCGGCAGCATCGGCACCGGGTTGAAGAAGTGGATGCCGACCAGGCGCG
>JANJTY010000288.1 GCA_024710865.1 Lysobacteraceae bacterium
GGCCGCATTCTATGTCGGACATGGGGCGGGGCCGTGAACGCCGGCGCAACCTGCGCCCGCAGGCTAAGATACGCGCCCGACCACGGAGCCGACCATGCACACGATCGACGACCTGCTCGGCGCACGTTGCCGACCGCTGCGCGGCAGCGAGCACATGCTGGATGCGCGCCGCGTCGAGGACCTGCTGGTGCTGCTGCCGGACTGGTCCCTCGTCGAGCACGGCCGCGCGCTGCGTCGCGAGTTCCACTTCCCCGACTACTACCGCACCCTCGCCTTCGTGAACGCGCTGGCCTTCGTCGCGCACGCCGAGGACCACCACCCCGATCTGGGGGTGCACTACAACCGCTGCGTGGTGCGTTATTCCACCCACGACGTGGGCGGACTCTCGGACAACGACTTCATCTGCGCCGCGAAGGCCGAGCGCCTGTACGCGACCCGGCACGACTGAGCGCATTGCGCGGCTTCAGAGCGCGTCCAGCACTTCCGCCAGCTCCGGCGCCAGCGGTGCACTCAGGCTGTAGGGCACGCTGCCGTCCTTGAGCGCGAAGTTCAGCGCAGCCGCATGCAGGAACAGACGCTTGAGGCCGGCCCGTTCGCGCAGTTCGCGATTGGCCTCGCGATCACCGTACTTCTCGTCGACGGAGACCGGGTGACCCGCATTCGCCGCATGCACGCGGATCTGGTGGGTGCGGCCGGTCTCGATGCGGACCTCGCAGAAGCCGTGCCCGCCGCGTCGCTCGATCAGCCGGAAATGGCTGCGCGAAGGCTTGCCGGCCGCGTCGACCCGCACCATGCGTTCCCCGCCCTGCAGCACCGATTTGAGCAGCGCGGCATCGACGCTGAACGGCGGCGCCGGCACCTCGCCAACCAGCAGGGCCAGGTAGCGTTTCTCGATGCCGCCTTCGCGCATCAGCGCCTGCAGTTCGGTCAGGGCCGAACGGCGCTTGGCCAATACCAGCAGACCGCTGGTGTCGCGGTCGAGGCGGTGCACCAGTTCCAACGGCTGGCTCGGTCGCAGGGCGCGCAGCAGTTCGATCGCGCCGAAGCTGACCCCGCTGCCGCCATGCGCGGCGATGCCGCAGGGCTTGTCGAGGACCAGCAGGCGCGCATCCTCGAACACGATGCTGCGCTCGATCTTCTCCAGCAGGGCGCGCGGCGGCGCCCCGTGGTCGGTCGGCTCCGGCAGCCGCACCGGCGGCAGCCGCACCTCGTCGCCCGCCTCCAGGCGCCGCTCCGGTTTGCAGCGCCCGCCGTTGACCCGCACCTGGCCGGTACGCAGAAGACGGTAGACCAGGCTGCGGGGCGCACCCTTGAACTGGCCCAGCAGGAAGTTGTCGAGCCGCTGGCCGGCGCGTTCGGGGTCGATGCGCACGCGGCGCGCGCCTTCCTGGGATTCGGGTTTCATCGCGGGCGAATCGGGGCCGGGTCGCGGGGCAGACCGGCTATGGTACACTCCCGCCGCGGTTAAGCATCCGATTTTTGGCTGCCCGGTCAACCAGTTACACCGGACAGCTCAAGATCCAGCGCAGTTCAGCGCCGAGCGCCGCCCGCTTTCGCTTGCGAATCGCGGGTTCGGCAGCCGGCCTGGGTGACGAGGATCCGGTGACGTATCGCGCGCGGCCTTGGTGGCAGCGCAGGCGCCCGGCGCTGCCCGAGGGCGGTGGCCGGGGACACTTTGGAAGAGCGCTCCCGCAGGCCTGCCCTACGGTTGGACAGCGCTGGAATTTCCAACCGTGGCGGCATGCGGCGCGCAGGCGCCGGTCCGCGGCGGGGCGATCCGGCGTTCCTCGCGGTTCGAGCGCGTGAGGAATGATTCCCCATGAAGCGAATGCTGATCAACGCGACGCAGCCGGAAGAGCTGCGCGTGGCCATCGTAGACGGCCAGACCCTCTACGACATCGACATCGAGCAGACCTCCCGCGAGCAGAAGAAGTCGAACATCTACAAGGGCCGCATCACCCGGCTCGAACCTTCGCTGGAGGCCGCCTTCGTCGAGTACGGCGGCGAGCGCCACGGCTTCCTGCCGCTGAAGGAGATCTCGCGCGACTACTTCCTGCCCGGCACCGACCCGAACAAGCACGGCCTCAAGGAACTGCTGCGCGAGGGCCAGGAGGTCGTGGTCCAGGTCGACAAGGAAGAGCGCGGTACCAAGGGCGCGGCCCTGACCACGTTCATCTCGCTGGCCGGCCGCTACATGGTGCTGATGCCGAACAGCCCGCGCGCCGGCGGCGTCTCGCGCCGCATCGAGGGCGACGACCGCGCGGCGCTGAAGGAGGCGATGGACGCCCTGACCATCCCCGAGGACATGGGGATCATCATCCGCACCGCCGGCGTCGGCCGCGACGCGGAAGAACTGCAGTGGGACCTGGACTACCTGCTGCACGTCTGGAAGGCGATCACCGACGCCGCCCTGACCAAGCCGGCCCCGTACCTGATCTACCAGGAATCGCGCCTGATCATCCGCGCCCTGCGCGACTACTTCCGCTCCGACGTCGGCGAGGTCCTGGTCGACACCGAGGCCATGCATGCCGAGGCGCGCGAGTTCATGCAGCAGGTGATGCCGCAGCAGCTGCGCAAGCTCAAGCACTACAGCGACACCACCCCGCTGTTCTCGCGCTTCCAGATCGAATCCCAGATCGAAGCCGCCTACGGCCGGGAGGTGCGCCTGCCCTCCGGCGGCGCCATCGTGGTCGACCAGACCGAGGCCCTGACCGCGATCGACGTCAACTCGGCGCGCGCCACCAAGGGCGGTGACATCGAGGAAACCGCGTTCAACACCAACCTGGAAGCAGCCGACGAGGTCGCCCGCCAGCTGCGCCTGCGGGACCTCGGCGGCCTGGTGGTGATCGACTTCATCGACATGTCCTCGAACAAGCACCAGCGCGAGGTCGAGCGGCGCCTGGAGAATGCGCTGAAGCACGACCGTGCGCGCGTCCAGATCGGCCGCATCTCGCGCTTCGGCCTGCTGGAGATGAGCCGCCAGCGCCTGCGCCCCAGCCTGGGCGAATCCACCCAGGTGGTCTGCCCGCGCTGCGAGGGCCACGGCCGCATGCGCAGCGTCGAGTCGCTCTCGCTCTCGATCCTGCGCCTGTGCGAAGAGCACGCGATGAAGGAGAACACCGGCCAGGTCCTGGTGCAGGTGCCGCCGGAAATCGCCAACTTCATGCTCAACGAGAAGCGCCGCTCGCTGGTGGAGATCGAGGCGCGCCACGATGCGCCCATCGTCATCGTCGCCGACGACAAGCTCGAGACCCCGCACTTCGAGATCACCCGCCTGCGCGAGAACGAGCTGGGCGAGGACAGCGCCAAGCCGAGCTACCAGCGCACCACGCCGCGCCGGCTCGAGCGCCACGCCCTGACCAAGGCCAACCTCAACATCCCCGACCTGCCCGCCGTCACCCACGTGGCGCCGCCGCAGCGCGCCCTGCTGCGCGAGGACGAGGCCGAAGCGGTGGTGGCGCCGGTCGCGCCCGCGCCGGCTGCGCCGCCTGCACGACTGGGGTTTTGGGCCCGGCTGAAGTATCTGTTCACCGGCTCGGTCCCCAACGTCCCCGCAGCACCGGCCGTGGAGCCGGAGCCTGATTCGACGTCGTCGCGACGCGACGAGCGTCGCCGCCAGCGCGACAAGGACCGTGACAAGCGCAAGGAAGGCCGCCGCGAGGACAACCGACGCGAGACGCAGGGCCCCGGCCAGGCGAAGCGTCCCGAGCAGCCTGCTGCGGGCAAACGCGAGGACGCACGCCGCGAGGAGCCAAAGCGGGACGATGGCAAGCGGGACGAGCCCAAGCGCGAAGAGGCCAAGCGCGACGAACCCCGGCGCGATGAGGGTCGTGCGGAGGAACGCCGCGAAGCGCGGCGCAAGCAGCGCGAGCAGCAGCGCGAGCAGCGCCGCGAAGAGGCCCAGCGCCGCGCCGCGGAGGAGGCGCAGCGTACCGAGTCGACGCCGCTGGCTGGTGCGGAGGCGAGCGCCCCGGTTCGCGCGGCGATGGACGCTGCGGAGGGAACGGGCCTGACCGCGGCAGTGGTCCTGGGCGCGCCTGCCGTCGCGGTGGCGGCTGCTGCGCAGAATGACGCGACCACTGCCGACGTCGATGAGGCCGGCAGCGAGGAACAGTCCGAGTTCGCCAGCCAGGGTGAGGGCGCAGCGGCGGCCGGCACCGGCAAGCGTCGGCGCGGGCGACGCGGCGGGCGCCGTCGTCGTCGCCAGGAAGGTGGCGGAGACGACACCGCGGCGGATTCGACGGCCGACGGCGGGCCCGACGAGGGCGATTCCGAGCCCGGGGAGAGCATCCCCCAGAGCGTCGAACAGGGTGACATCTTCGCGACGACATCGGCGCCGGCGCGGTCACGGCCCCCGCGCGCGGCGCGGCCTGAACGCGAATCTGGGCCGAGCGACACCGACGCAAACGAACCGGCCGTCACGCAAACCGTGGCAGAGCCGGTCATGGAGGCAATCCAGCCGGCATCGTTGGCTTCCGGGCAACCTCAGGCACAGGATGCGCCAAGCACGCACCCGGAACCCGCGGCTGCGGTTCTGCCGGCGCCGCAGACCTCGGTGACAGAACCCGAGGCCACAGCGCCTCCGGAACCACTGCCGGTGGAGGCGGTGGCTGCAGCCGCGCCGACCCGCGAGGTCACGCCGCTGCCGCCGGCCGAACCGATTCCGGCTCCCGCGCCCGCCGAGCCCGGGTTCGCGCCGCCGGATCGAGCGACCTCGGATTCGGCACTCGCAGTGTCGGACCCGGCCGCCGCGAGCGAAACGGCAGATGCACCCACGCCCGACGAGGCGCCCGACACCGGGCCCCGCGGCGCCTGATCAGCCTGGGTCCGCCGCGCCGGCCACGCGGCCGCGCGGCGGACCGACTCTGCCATCAACGTTCCGTACCTGCGCGGCGACGTGCCTGGCCCTCACGGCCTACGCCGGCGAGGCGGAGACGCGGCGGCTGCGCCTCTCGGAAAGACGCCGCGCTGCGAGCGCGCACGCTGACGACCGAAGCACCGCTCAGGTCAGGCCGGTACCCGGCGGCTCGCTCAATCCGTACTGCGTCGCCAGCCGCGCCAGGCTGACCAGGTCCTTCAGCCCGAGCTTCTCCAGCAGGCGGTACTTGTGCGTTGCGACGGTCTTGGCGCTGAGCGCCAGGCGCGTGGCGATGTCGCCCATGCGCTCACCCCGCACCAGCAGCATCGCCACCTCCAGTTCGCGCGGCGAGAGCCGGTCGAACGGGGATTGTTCACCCTCGAGGTTGGCGAAGGCCAACTGCTGCGCCAGCTCGGCGGCGACGTAGCGCTTGCCCTTGCTCACGCTGCGGATCGCCGCGAGCAGTTCCTCGGCCGGGCAGGCCTTGGTCAGATAGCCGCCCGCGCCCACCGACAGCAGGCGCTTGGGCAAGGGCCCGTCGCCCTGCACCGTCACCACGATCACGCGCGCGCCACTGTTGCCGCGCGCGATGCGCTCGGTCACCTCGAGCCCGCTCATGCCCGGCATGTGCAGATCGCACAGCACGATATCCGGCTTCAGCCTTCGGATATCGACGAGGGCGGTTTCCCCGTCCTCGGCCTCGCCCACCACCTGCATGTCGGTGACTTTCTCCAGCACCGAGCGGATGCCGGTGCGGAACAGCGCGTGGTCATCGACGAGATATACGCGGATCATCACGCTCCCCAGCGGATTCGACCCCTGGGCGGACGTTAGTTCAGACCCGCGCGGAAGGCAAGCGCCGCGGCCATCCGGTGTTTCCCGACCAAACTGGCGGAAGAGGTGGGATTCGAACCCACGGTGGTATCGCTACCACGCCGGTTTTCAAGACCGGTGCCTTAAACCGCTCGGCCACTCTTCCGGATTCGTTTGTCTGCGCTGGCGATCAATTCCATCTGCCACTCCGCCAGCGCTGGCGCGACGCCACCTCAGCCGATGCGTTCCATCCCGCCCATGTAGGGGCGCAGGACGTCCGGCACGCTGATCGAACCGTCGGCGTTCTGGTAATTCTCCATCACCGCGATCAGGGCGCGGCCGACCGCGACGCCGGAACCGTTCAGCGTGTGCAGCGACTCGGGCTTGCCGGTGGCGGGATTGCGCCAGCGCGCCTGCATGCGGCGGGCCTGGAAATCGCCGCAGTTCGAGACCGAACTGATCTCGCGGTAGGCGTTCTGCCCCGGCAGCCAGACTTCCAGGTCGAAGGTCTTGCTCGCCGAGAAACCCATGTCGCCCGAGCACAGCAGCATGCGGCGGTAGGGCAGGCCGAGTTTCTCCAGCACGGTTTCGGCGTGGCGGGTCATGGCCTCGTGCGCGGAATCGCTCTCGTTCGGCCGGGCGATGGCGACCAGTTCGACCTTCTCGAACTGGTGCTGGCGGATCATGCCGCGCACGTCGC
>JANJTY010000296.1 GCA_024710865.1 Lysobacteraceae bacterium
GCGACCGGCGTGTCGTCGAACACGTACTCGAGGGTGGCATGCGCGCAGTCGTGCACGGTGAGCAGGGCCTGTCCCACCGCATGCGTATTGCGCGTCGCATCGCCCGCCGACGAGCCGCCGATGCTGCGGAAGATCGTGGCCGGCGTCGCTTCGCCGTAGGCGGTGGGCAGCGGACCCTGCAGGGTGAACCAGTGCTGCGCGTCGGCGTCGTCGACCTCGGCTTCGGTGTCGTAGGTGAACCACCCGGCCATGAAGGCGCCGAAGCGCGCGCCGCTGGTCGAGACGATCAGGCCCTGGCCGCTGCGCGCCGGGTCGTACCAGGGCGCATCGAGGTCGAGGCCGGCGACGGCATCCTGCGGCGGCAGGGTCTGGCTGCCGTCGAAGCAGGCGGCGGTGCGCGGAGTCAGGCGCTGCAGCGGCAGGGCGCCGACCTCGCCATCGACGTGGTACCAGAACTCCAGCGCATCGCAGCCGGTGAAGACCAGTTCGGCCGACCCCACCACCTTGGCCTCGGTGCGCTCGGCCAGGTCGAAGCGGCCATCGCGGTTGCGGTAGAGCGGCAGCACGAGCGAACCGGCGGCATCGCCGACCGGTCCGGCGAGGGTGAGCCAGCGCTGCGCCGAGAGCGTGTTGCCGTTGCCGGCTGCGTAGGTGTGCCAGGCCGCGAACAGATCGCCGCCTTCGTTCTGCAGATCGAGCAGCAGGCCCTGGCCGGTGGCGGCCGGCGCATACCAGGCCGCGGCCAGCGCAGGCTGGTCGAGCGGCACCGCGGCGGGTTGCGCCGCGAGACTGAAGCGGCGCAGCAGGAAGCGCCCGCTGCCGGGGTCGCGGTCGAGCAGTTCGATCTCGCCCTCGGGACCCACGCTGAAGCGTGGCGTTCCGTCCGTGCGGTCGAGGTGGAGGCGGTAGTCGCCCAGCGCCAGCACGTGACGCGCGCGGCGCGTGCCGTCGTCGGCGCGGAAGCGCTGCAGGACCAGGCCGGCCGGCGTCAGCGAGGCGACCCAGGGATCGCCGTCGCTGCCGGGCCAGAGCGTGTGCCCCACGCCGTTGCCGTCGCGAACCGTGCCATCCATGGGCTCCACTGCCGCGGCGGGCAGGTCCTGCGTCGCCAGCGATTCAAGCTGCGCATCGAACAGCAGCAGGCGGCCGCGACGATTGGCCGCGTCGCCGCCTTCGCGCAGCAGCACCTGCACGCCGGCGGCCGAGGCCTCCAGCGCCAGCGCGTCGTATCCGCCGCCCGCGGAACCCAGGGAGGCCTCCGCGATCAGCGCACCGTCCTGGTCGAGACGCCGCAGGGTGGGCGCGGGACTGCCGCCCAGCACCACGGTGCTGCCGTCCGCGCCGATCGCCACCTGCGCGCCGTGGGCATCGTGCGGCCAGTCCAGCTCGAACTGCAGGCTGCCGTCGACTCCGAAACGCCGCAGCCGCGGCGCAGCGCCGCGTTCGAGCACGACCGCGCCGAGCTCGCCGCGCACCGCAACCGCGCTGGTCTGGGGCAGGGCATGACTGGCCAGCAGGTCGCCTGCGCGCGAGAAGAAGGCCAGCTCGACGCTGGTCTGCACGATCAGGGTCGATCCGAGGTGCGCGATCCGGCCCAGAGCGCTGAAGGGCAGATCCGGCTCTACAGCCTCGCCGCTGCTGCGGTCGACGCAGCGCACGATCAGGCGCGCGAGCACATTGAGATCGAGGTACTCGCCGCAGAGCAGCTGCGTGTCCGCGGCCAGGCCTGCCAGCGGCTGCAGCAGGTCGAACTGGCGTGGCAGCGGGACGGAATCCGGCTCGCCCGCCGCATCGATCAGGCTGATCTGCGCTGGATCGTCCGGCAGTTCGGCGACTGCATGCGCGCGCAGGAAATCGAGACGGGAGTCGGGCCGGCCGGTTTCGACGGCGCCGCCGATGCGGCGGATCAGCGCGGCGGACCTCGAAAACAGTGAGGTCGCGCGGAACGGAAAGCCCGATGCGTCATCCGAGTGTGCGATGAGCACGCTGCCGGACCGATGTGCGGTGAGGTCGAACGCCTCTGGCACGAACACGCGCGCGCGCTCGTTTCCGTCGGGTGCGAGGTGACGCAAGCGGGCGTCGGATTCGCTCCAGAACCAGAAGCCGTCGGCGCTGGCTGCACCGAGCCTGGCCTGCAGCACGAAACGCTGCTGTCCCTGCGCGTCGATACGGCGCCAGCGAGACTCGCTGCTTGCGTCCAGATTCTCAGCGAGCAGCACGCCGCCGCTCTCCGGTACCTCGAGCGCCGCAATCAGGCCGACATCGACCGCCGCATCCCAGGTCTGCGCTGGCGTCGCGCCGATGCGCTGCAGGCTGGCGGACGTGATTCCGTCGCTGGGACAGTAGGCGTAGAAACCGCCCTGGCGGTCGTCGATGGCGTCCCGCGTGCAGGCGGGTGCGGCCAGTTCGGCCAACACGCGGGCCTGCGCATCGAGCCGCAGCACGCGCACCTGCGGTTCGGTGCTGCCGTCCGCCAGCACCGCGAGCGCACCGCCCTCGCCGTGGCGAGCTCCGGCACCGCGCAGCGCGGAACCCGGGAATCCCAGGTCAGCGGCGCCCAGGCGGGTTTCCTGCGCGCCGTCCGGAGCGAGCCGGATCACCCGTGCGGTGCCGTAGTCGTAGCCCCAGAGGTTGCCCTCGCCGTCCTGGCTGAGCGGTAGCGGCTGCACCGGGCCGCGATCCACCTGCCAGAGCCGGCCGCGGCGCGAACTGGTCGATTCGGTGTAGCTGGCGACGATGCGCTCGGGCAGCGCCCAGGGCGAGAGCGTTGCGCCGGTGGCCGGGTCGAGCGCGAAGTCGCTGCCGATCCAGAGCGCCTCGGCGCTGGCGCCGAGGTCTCCGTCCAGGATGCGCGTCTGGGGCTGCTCCGAGACCAGGTCCAGGGTCTGGGTCCACTCGGCTGCGAGGCCGCTGGTGCCGGCAAGGGCCAGCACCAGGGCCGCGGGGAGGGTTCGAATTCTCATGGCGTCACTCCGTGAATGGGTCGTGCGGGTCCGGGTCTGTGCCCGGTACGGGCGCGGCGCGGACGGGCGGAGAGCGCTCGCCGGCACCGCTACCTTGGTCATTCGCGAAGCGGGGATAGTTCGGAGCAGGCGCCGGTTCAGCCGCCGATCGTCCCGGCGGCTGATTCGGCATGGGCCGTAACGCGCGGCCGCGCCACGTCGCGGCCGAGCAGCATTTCGCCCACACGCAGCGAGGCGCCCTCGTGGAAACCGGTGTGCAGGGCGAAGCGGTGCGGGTTGTGGAAGGTGCCGAACAGGATGTCGAACAGCGGCAGATCGGCATAGTTGCGCCGGTGCTGACCACGTTCGTGGTGGTAGGAGTGCGACTCGGGGCGCTGCACCAGGTAGCCCAGCCAGCGCGGGGTGCGCACGTTGGCGTGCTGGAAGATCGCCAGCAGGGTCACCGTCAGCAGCACGGCGGTGGCGGCGGCGGCGCTGAGACCCACTACCAGGGTCAGGGCCAGGCTGCTGAGCGCGGTCCAGCCGACCATGTCGAGCGGGCTGAACCAGAACGCGCCGAAGCTGTCGTGCCGCTCGGCGCTGTGGTGCAGCTGGTGCAGCCAGCGCCAGAGCAGGCCGTTGCCGTGCAGGCTGCGGTGCCAGGCATAGGCGCCAGCCTCGTACACCAGCAGGCCGATGCCGGCGCCGGCCAGGGTGGGCAGATCGCTCAGGTCGACCAGCTGGAACGCGGCCAGGGTGTCGCTCCAGAGCAGGGGCAGGTAGGAGGAGAGCAGGAAGTAGAGGGCGAAGCTGAGCAGGCCGCGCAGCCGCCACCAGGGCGAGGCGGGCAGGGCGCGGGCGGGAGCGAGGTGCTCCCAGAGCATGAGCGCGGCGTAGATCGCGAGCATGGCCTGGGCGACCGGATCCATCAGCAGGTCGAGCGGGGTGGGCATGGGAACTCCGGGGTGGTTGGGTTCCCGTTCCTAGGCAGGGGCTGGCCGCGGCCCGCCAGTCGTGCGGCTGCGCGTTGCCGATGGTTCAGACGCGCGCCTGCGCTGGCGGCGTGCGGTGGATCCAGCCGCGCCGCATCATCCACTTCTCCAGCTCCACGGCGACGAAGACGATGCTGGACAGTGCGAAGCAGAACGCGAGTTCGCCGGCGTCCAGCGCCTCGGTGCGGAAGATCGGCTGCAGCCAGGGCAGGTACAGCACCGCCATCTGCAGCGCGACGGTGACCAGCACGGT